>CAHJXG010000578.1 GCA_903644035.1 Rhodospirillales bacterium | reverse complement strand
GGGGGCCTCGGCGGCGCGTCAAGCTGCTCGAACCACCAGGCGAGGGTGGCGTCGCACCCGTCGCCCGGCGGCACCGGCGCCAGGTCGTGGCAGTCTGGCTGTCCGGCCGGGCAGCGGAAGTGCAGGTGCATGTGCGCGGCGTGGCCGTACCACGGGCGGATCAGCCGCAGCCAGGCGCGGTCCGCCATCGGGGTGCGGCAGAGCTGCTGCTTGATGGCCGGGTTCACCAGGACGCGGTCGATCCCCGGCAGCCCGGCCGCCAGGCGCAGCAGGGTGATGGTCTCGCCGGTCCAGCGCGCCGGGTCCACGCCGCGGCCGTCCGGCCGGACCAGGCTGGCGACCTCGACGTCGTTCCGGGCGGCGGACGTCAGCTCCGGCTTCGGCGACACGTCGAGCCAGACGTCGGCGTCAAGCCCGAGCTGGTGGCTGGCGTGCAGCCCGGCCATCGGGCCGCCATGCGGGCGGGAAATGTCGTTTATGTAGAGCGTGGGCAGGCCCGTCGCCTGGGCGCGCAGGCCCAGCGTCTCCAGCGCCGCGATGGTGTCCGGATGTCCCCAGAACCAGCTGCGGCTGGCGCGTATGGTCTGGTAGCCCGGGCCGCGATCCGGGAGCTCGACCGCGCCCGCGATGCAGCCGCCGCCGGGGCCGCTGACGATGCGCGACTCGACGAAGCCCGGCGCAGGCTGCGCAGCCGCGGCGGCCAGGATTGGCAGGAGGAGGGCGCAAGACGCGATCAGGAGGCGCAATGATCAGTCCTTTGCAATTAAGCAACGATATGGCACGACTGCGCAGCGCCGGCCGGTCCGACAGTGCAACTTGCAGCGGCTCGACGCGATAGGCTTCTGTTCGAGGCTCACAGGCTTATCGAAACTTCTGCCCACTGAGGATTGAACGATGCAAGACCGCTTTCTCGTGACCGGCGGTGCCGGCTACGTCGGCAGCCACCTGGTGGCGCTGCTGGTCGAGCGGGGTGCCGACGTCGTCGTGCTCGACGACCTGCGGCAGGGCCACCGGGCCGCGGTGCCGCGGGGCGCCCGGCTGGTCGAGGGCGACGTGTCCAACATCGCAACGCTCGACGCCGTGCTGGCCGAGGGGCCATGGAGCGCCGTGTTCCACTTCGCGGCGCTGTCCCTGGTGGGGGAGAGCATGCGCGAGCCGATGCGCTATCTGCTGGAGAACGGCGCGGGCGGCATCCGGCTGATCGACGCCTGTATCCGGCATGACGTGAAAAAGTTCATCCTGTCCTCCACCGCCAACCTGTTCGGCGAGCCCGACCGCATGCCGATCGACGAGGCCGCCCGCATCGACCCGTCCTCCCCCTACGGCGAGAGCAAGCTGATGATCGAGCGCGCCCTGCGCTGGGCGGACCAGGTGCACGGGATGCGGAGCGCCTGCCTGCGCTACTTCAACGCGGCCGGCGCCGACCCAAACGGCGCCCTGGGAGAGGACCACGACCCCGAGACCCACCTGATCCCGTTGGTGATCGACGCCGCGCTGGGCCGACGCGGCGCGCTCACGGTGTTCGGCACGGATTACCCGACCCCGGACGGCACCTGCATCCGGGACTACGTCCACGTCACGGACCTCGGCGAGGCGCATCTCTGCGCCCTGGGCCAGCTCGACCGCCGCAGCGTCACCTACAACCTGGGCAACGGCAGCGGCCACTCCGTCCGGGACGTGATCGCGTCGGTGGAGCGGGTGCTGGGCCGCCCGGTCCCGGTGCAGTTCGGCGACCGCCGGCCGGGCGACCCGGCGGCCCTGGTCGCGTCGTCCGCGCTGATCCAGGCGGAGACCGGCTGGACCCCGCGCTTCGCCGACCTTGACACCATCGTCGCCAGCGCCGCCGCCTGGCGGAAGGCGCACCCGGCCGGCTACGGCGAGAACGCGCCGAGGGGGCGCGCGGCTACGGAGCAGGACGATAGGCGGGCACAGCCAGGTAGGACAGCCGCTTGAGTTCCTTGCGGCCCCGCGCCACGGAGTCGAGGATCATGCCGCAGGTGAGCGACAGGCAGGCGAGCAGCGCGATCCCGGTGGACAGCACCGCGGTCGGCAGTCGCGGCACCAGGCCGGTCTGGACGAAATCCACGAACACCGGCACGGCGAGGCCGACCGCCACCAGCATCTGCAGCGCCGCCGCGGCGGCGAAGAACGGCAGCGGACGTTCCTCCTTCACCAGGACGACGATGGTCCGCAGGATGCGCAGCCCGTCGGTGACGGTGCGCAGCTTCGACGCCGATCCGGCCGGGCGTTCCTTGTAGGGCGTCGGCACCTCGCCGATGGGCATGCAGAGTTCGAGCGAGTGGATGGTGAACTCCGTCTCGGTCTCGAACCCGCCGGACAGGGCGGGGAAGGACTTCACGAAGCGGCGGGAGAACACGCGGTAGCCCGACAGCATGTCGCTCACCCGGTTGCCGAACACCCGGGACACGAGGCCGGTCAGCACCGCGTTGCCGAAGCGGTGCCCGGGCCGGTAGGCCGTCGCCATCTCCGACACCCGGGCGCCGTTCACCATGTCCAGCCCGTCCTCCAGCAGCAGGCGCACCATGGCCGGGCTGGAGGCGGCGCAGTAGGTGTCGTCGCCGTCCACGAGCACGTAGGCGTCGGCCTCGATGTCGGCGAACATGCGGCGGATGACGTGGCCCTTGCCCTGCAGGCGCTCGGTCCGGGCGATGGCGCCGGCGGCGCGGGCGGCGTCGAGGGTGCCGTCGCTGGAGTTGTTGTCATAGACGTAGATGGCGGCGCCCGGCAACGCCGCCCGGAAATCCCGCACGACGGCAGGGATCGCGACCGCCTCGTTGTAGCAGGGGATCAGCACGGCGATGGCCGGCGGCATGGCGCCTACTCCGGCGCCCCGGCGACCACTCTTGTGGTGGCCCCGGCGGGCACCCGGGGCGCGCGGAACACCACCGAGCGCGACAGGTTAAAGTTGGCGAACATCCCGGCGGCCACCCCGGCGAGGATGGCGAGGACCGGGTGACGCGCGCAGAGCGGCACCAGCGCGACCAGCGTGAAGAACGTCCCGCGGTTCAGCACGAAGCCCACGCCGTTGGCCGCGACGAACAGCAGCCACTGCCGGGCCAGGCCGCCGCGCCCGCGGCCGGCGAACGTCCAGGCCCGGTTCAGCGCCCAGGTCGTCGTGACCGCCGCGAGGTACGCCAGCAACCCCGAGGCATACAAGCCGAGCGCCGCCATCGTGGCATAGACCGTCGCGATGTCGACGGCGGCGCCGGCGACGCCCACCGTCCCGAACCGCGCGAACTGCATCAGCAGCAGCCGCCTCTCGCCTGTCATCACGGCGGAGAGTCGGCGGCTGACGGAGGCTGCAAGCTGCATGACGCCGCCCCTTAGCCGGTTTTTGTTTCGAAGGCCACCGTGCACAACCCGGCGGCGCTGGCGTGCGGCCCGGCCGCGTGGTTTGCTTGAGCTTGGGTGACGGAGGCACGAGAATGAGACGTCGGACATTCCTGGCAGCATCGGCCGCGGGCCTGGCGGCGCCGGCGGTCAGCCGGGCGCAGGACAGCCGCGTCCTCCGCTTCATCCCGCAGGCCGACCTCACGGTGCTGGACCCGATGTGGACCACGGCCTACGTCACGCGCAACCACGCCTTCATGGTCTACGACACGCTGTTCGGGCAGGACAGCCAGTACCGGCCCTCGCCGCAGATGCTTGAGGGCTTCACCACGGAGGACGGCGGCAAGACCTGGACCCTCACGCTGCGGCCCGGCCTGCTGTTTCACGACAACGAGCCGGTCCGCGCGCGGGACTGCGTGGCGAGCCTGCAACGCTGGGGCAAGCGGGACGCGTTCGGCGGCGCGCTGATGGCGGCGACCGACGAGCTTGTGGCCCGCGACGACCGCACGCTGGTGTTCCGGCTGAAGAAGCCGTTCCCGCTGCTGCCGGCGGCGCTCGCCAAGACGCCGCTGTTCATGCCGGCGATCATGCCAGAGCGCATCGCCCGGACCGACCCGTTCACCCAGGTGACGGAGATGGTTGGCAGCGGCCCGTTCCGCTTCAAGGCGGACGAGCGGGTGCCGGGCGCCCGCGTCGTCTACGAGAAGTTCGGGGCCTACAAGCCGCGCGAGGGCGGGCCGACCGATTGGACCTCCGGCCCCAAGGTCGTGCATTTCGACCGGGTCGAATGGACCACGATCCCCGACCCCACCACGGCCGCGCAGGCGCTGATCAACGGCGAGCAGGATTGGTGGGACTACGCGACGGCCGACCTGATGGGCCTCTTGGCCCGCAGCCGCGGCGTGAAGGTCGTGGTGCAGGAGCCTTCGGGCCAGATCGCCATCCTGCGGATGAACCACCTGCAGCCGCCGTTCAACAACCCGGCCATCCGCCGGGCGCTGCTGGGCGCCATGAGCCAGGAGGACGTCATGGCCGCCGTCGTCGGCACCGACCCGAAGATGTCGCGCACCGGCGTCGGCTTCTTCTGCCCGGACACGCCGATGGCGAGCGGCGTGGGCCTCGACGTGCTGGCCGGGCCGCGCGACATGGCCAAGGTGAAGCGCGACCTCAAGGCGGCCGGCTACAGCAACGAGCGCGTCGTGCTGCTGGCGGCGACCGACTTCCCGGTGCTGAAGGCGATGGCGGACGTGGTCGCCGACATGCTGAAGCAGGCGGGCATGAACGTGGACTACCAGGCGACGGACTGGGGCAGCGTGGTGGCGCGGCGCGGCAAGAAGGACCCGGTGGACGCCGGCGGCTGGAGCGCGTTCTGCACCGCCTGGGCCGGCACCGACCACCTGAACCCGTCGGGCCACCTGTCGCTCCGCACCAACGGCGAGCAGGCCTGGTTCGGCTGGCCCAGCGACCCGAAGATCGAGCAGCTCCGCGACGCCTGGTTCAACGCGCCCGACGTCCCGGCCCAGGCCGCCCTCTGTGCCGATATCCAGCGCGAGGCGTTCCAGAGCCTGCCCTACATCCCGATGGGCCAGTACTTGCAGCCGACGGCGTATCGCAGCAGCCTTGAGGGCGTGCTGAACGGCTTCGCGCTGTTCTGGAACGTGCGGCGGGCCTGAGGCTATGCTGCGCCAGGGCTGGCCCAGAGATTGCTAGAATTTGCCGCAATGGTCGAAAAGAAGGGTTTGCATGAAGCGTCGTGAGCTGCTCGCCACCGGGACTGCCGCCGCCGTAGGCAGCCTGGCCATGCCCCGCTTGTCCGCAGCGCAGGGCGCCCGCGTGCTGCGCTTCGTGCCGCAGGCGAACCTGTCCAGCCTCGATGCCATCGCCGGCACCCAGTATGTCGTCCGCAACGCCAGCCTGCTGGTCTGGGACACGCTGTTCGGCGTCGACAGCAACCTGGTGCCCAAGCTGCAGATGGCCGAAGCCTACGAGGCGAGCGAGGACTACAAGACCTGGACCATCCGCCTGCGCCCCGGCCTCAAATTCCATGACAACGAGCCGGTGCTGTCCCGGGACGTAATCGCGAGCCTCAACCGCTGGATGGTGCGGGACACCATGGGGCAGCGGATCAAGGCGTCGCTCGACGCCATGGAGGCGCTGGATGACCGAACCGTACGCATCCGCCTGAACAAGCCGTTCCCGAAGATGCTGTTCGCGCTCGGCAAAAGCAACGCGCCGGTCGCCGAGATCATGCCGGAGCGCATCGCCAAGACCGACCCGTTCCAGCTCATCAAGGAGTTCGTCGGCTCCGGCCCCATGGTGTTCAAGCGCGACGAGTGGGTGCCCGGCTCCGCGGCGGTGTTCGAGAAGTTCGCGGGCTACGACCCGCGGCCGGAGGTGGCGGACTGGCTGTCCGGCGGCAAGCGCGTGATGTTCGACCGCATCGAGTGGCTGATCCTGCCCGACGACGCCACCAAGGCGGCGGCGCTGCAGAACGGCGAGATCGACTGGTGGGAGAACCCGGTGCCCGACCTGGTGCCGCTCCTGAAGCGCAACCGCAACGTCAACGTGGACATCGCGGACCCCTTGGGCAACATCGGCTCCTTCCGCATCAACCACCTGCACCCGCCGTTCAACGACCCGCGGGTGCGCCGGGCGGTGATGATGGCGTTGAGCCAGGAGGACTACATGCGCGCCGTGGTCGGCGACGACGCGCTGTGGAAGCCGCTGCCGAGCTACTTCACGCCGGGCACGCCGTCGTATTCCGAGGCGGGCGGCGAGCTTCTGACCGGGCCGCGCCGCTATGACGAGGCGAAGAAGCTGCTGGCGGAGGCGGGCTACAAGGGCGAGCCGATCGTGCTCTGCGTCGCGACCGACGTGCAGATCACCAAGGCGCAGGGCGACGTGACCGCGGACCTGCTGCAGAAGATCGGCATGAAGGTGGACTACCAGGCGCTCGACTGGGGCACGGTGGGCGCGCGCCGGGCGAAGAAGGAGCCGCCGTCGCAGGGCGGCTGGCACATCTTCCACACCTGGCACGCCGGCGCCGACTGCATCAACCCGGCGCCCTACACCGCGTTCGACGCGGGCGGCGACAAGGCGTGGTTCGGCTGGCCGAAGTCGGACGCGGTCCAGGCGGGCATCGCCGCCTGGTACGACGCCCCCGACGCCGCGGCGGAAAAGGCGGCGGTCGCCGACCTCAACAAGACCGCCATGGAGTTCGTGACCTACATCCCGACCGGCTTCTTCCTCGGCTACCAGGCCTGGCGCAAGAACGTGAGCGGCGTCATCAAGGCGCCGTTCCCGGTGTTCTGGGGCGTGCAGAAGACATGACGGGGGCACGCTGATGCTCGGCTACCTCGCCCGGCGGATGCTCGCGACCATCCCGGTGATGGCCATCGTGGCGCTGTTCGTGTTCAGCCTGCTCTACATCGCGCCGGGCGACCCGGCCGCCATCATCGCCGGCGACCAGGCGACGCCGGCGGACGTGGAGCGCATCCGCGCCGGGCTGGGCCTCGACCGGCCGTTCCTGATCCGCTTCGGCGAGTGGGTGTGGCACGTGCTGAACGGCGACCTCGGCGTGTCGATCTTCACCAACCTGCCGGTGACGCGGATGATCCAGCAGCGGCTGGAGCCGACGATGTCGCTGATGGTGCTGACGCTGATCCTGTCGATTGCCATCGCCGTGCCGATGGGCGTGCTGGCGGCGTGGAACCAGGGCACCTGGATCGACCGCGTGATCATGGTGCTCGCGGTGTTCGGCTTCTCCGTGCCGGTGTTCGTGGTGGGCTACATCCTCGCCTACGTGTTCGCGCTGGAACTCGACTGGTTCCCGGTGCAGGGCTACACGCCGCTGGCCCGCGGCTTCGGCCCCTGGCTCAACAACCTCGTGCTGCCCTCGGTGGCGCTGGGCGGCGTCTACATCGCGCTGATCGCCCGCATCACCCGCGCCACCATGCTGGAGGTGCTGGGCCAGGACTACGTGCGCACGGCCAAGGCCAAGGGCGTCGGCAGCCGCACCATCCTGTTTCTCCATGCGCTGAAGAACGCCGCCGTGCCCATCGTCACCGTGATCGGCATCGGCGTCGCGCTGCTGATCGGCGGGGCCGTCGTGACGGAGAGCGTGTTCGCGATCCCCGGCCTCGGCCGCCTCGTGGTCGATGCCATCCTGCGGCGCGACTACCCGGTGATCCAAGGCGTCGTGCTGCTGTTCAGCTTCGTCTACGTCCTGGTCAACCTTGGCGTGGACCTGCTGTATACCGTCTTCGACCCGAGGATACGCTATTGAGCGCCACCACCCTTCCCGACGCGCCGGTCGCCACCGCATCGGCCCCGCATGTCACGCCGGCCTCGGCCATGCCGGACGTGCTGCCGCAGGTCGCGCCGCGGGGCCGGGTCCTCACCTTCATCCGGCGCCATCCCACCATCTTCGCCGGCGGGCTGCTGCTGTCCCTTGTGGTGTTCGTGGCCGTCGCCGCGCCGCTGCTCGGCACTGCGGACCCGACGGCGCTGGCGCCCGCCAAGCGCACGCGGGAGCCTTCGGCGCTGTATTGGTTCGGCACCGACATGCTGGGCCGGGACATCTACTCCCGCGTGCTGTACGGGGCGCGGGTGTCGCTGATCGTGGGCTTCGCGGTGGCGCTGCTGGCGTCGGTAATCGGCATGGTGATCGGGCTGGTGTCGGGCTTCGTGCGCTGGGCCGACAGCGTCATCATGCGGGTGATGGACGGGCTGATGTCCATCCCGCCGATCCTGCTGGCCATTGCGCTCATGGCGCTGACCCGCGGCAGCGTCGGCAACGTCGTCACCGCCATCACCATCGCCGAGATCCCCCGGGTGTCGCGCCTCGTGCGCGGCGTCGTGCTGTCCCTGCGCGAGCAGCCGTATGTCGAGGCGGCGGTCGCCTCCGGCACGCGGGTGCCGATGATCATCTGGCGCCACATCGTGCCCAACACGCTGGCGCCGATCACGGTGCAGGCGACCTACATCTGCGCGTCGGCGATGATCACCGAGGCGATCCTGTCCTTCATCGGCGCCGGCACGCCGCCTATCATCCCGTCATGGGGCAACATCATGGCCGAGGGCCGGGCGCTGTGGCAGGTGAAGCCCTACATCGTGTTCTTCCCGGCGGTGTTCCTGTCGCTGACCGTGCTGGCGGTGAACCTCTTGGGTGACGGGCTGCGCGACGCGCTCGATCCCCGCATGGCGAAGCGCCTCTGATGACGGCGCCCCCGCCGCGGAGCGGCGAGCCGCTTCTCCAAGTCGAGAACCTGCAGACGCATTTCGGCACGCTCGACGGCGTGGTGCGCGCGGTGGAGGGCCTGTCGTTCCACATCGACGCCGGCGAGACGCTCGCCATCGTGGGGGAGAGCGGCTGCGGCAAGTCCGTCACCAGCATGAGCCTGCTGCGGCTGATCCAGGAGCCGCCGGGCCGCATCGCGGGCAGCATCCGCTTCCAGGGCCGCGACCTGCTGACGCTGTCCGAGGCCGAGATGCGCAAGCTGCGCGGCAACGACATCAGCATGATCTTCCAGGAGCCGATGACCAGCCTGAACCCGGTGCTGACCATCGGGCGCCAGATCGGCGAGACGCTGCGCCTGCATCAAGGCCTGTCGGCGCGTCAGGCGGAGGCGCGGGCGGTGGAGATGCTGACGCTCGTGGGCATCCCGGCGCCGGGCCGCCGGGTGCGGGAGTATCCGCACCAGCTTTCGGGCGGGATGCGGCAGCGGGTGATGATCGCGATGGCGCTGGCCTGCAACCCGAAGCTGCTGATCGCGGACGAACCCACGACGGCGCTGGATGTCACGATCCAGGCACAGATCCTGGACCTGATGCGCGACCTCAAGACCCGGCTCGGCTCGGCCATCATGCTGATCACCCATGACCTGGGCGTGGTGGCGGAGATGGCGCAGCGGGTCGTGGTGATGTACGCCGGGCGCAAGGTGGAGGAGGCCACGGCCGCCGAGATCTTCGCCAACCCGCAGCATCCCTATACGAGGGGCCTGCTCGGCGCCGTGCCGCGGCTGGGTTCCTCGCTGTCCACGGGCGGGCGCACGAAGCTCGCGGAAATCCCCGGCCTGGTGCCGTCCTTGCGCAAGCCCATCGTCGGCTGCGCCTTTGCCGGGCGGTGCCTGAGCGCCACCGAGCTGTGCCGCACCATCGCGCCGGCGGTCGAGGAGAAGCGGCCCGGCCATTCCGTCGCCTGCCACTACGCGGAGTATGCCATGCCGGCCCATGTCACGGGGGAGCAGGCCGCATGACGCGGACGCCGCCGCTGCTCGAAGTCAATGCGCTGAAAAAGCACTTCCCGCTGCGCGGCGGGCTGTTCGGCGGCGTCACCGGCCAGGTCTATGCGGTGGACGGCGTGACCTTCTCCATCGAGAAGGGCGAGACGCTGTCGCTGGTGGGCGAGAGCGGCTGCGGCAAGAGCACGGTCGGCAAGGCCATCCTGCGCCTGATCGACCCGACCGACGGCGAGGTCTGGCTGGACGGGGCGCGCATCGACAACCTGCCCGCGAGCCAGCTGCGCCCGCTGCGCCGACGCATCCAGGTGGTGTTCCAGGACCCGTTCAGCAGCCTCAATCCCCGGATGCGGGTGCGGGACATCATCGCGGAGCCGCTGCGCAACTTCGGCCTGGCGGACGGCGACGGCGAGATCGGCGACCGCGTGGCGAAGCTGATGGACACCGTCCGCCTGCCGCGCGACGCCATGCGCCGCTACCCCCACGAGTTCAGCGGCGGGCAGCGCCAGCGCATCGGCATCGCCCGCGCCCTCGCCCCCGGCGCCGACCTCATCATCTGCGATGAGGCCGTGTCGGCGCTCGACGTGTCGGTGAAAGCGCAGATCGTCAACCTGCTGTCGGACCTGCAGGACGAGCTGGGCTTGGCGCTGCTGTTCATCAGCCACGACCTGGCCATCGTCGAGCACCTGACGCACCGGGTCGCGGTCATGTATCTCGGCAAGATCGTCGAGATCGCCGAGCGCCGCGCGCTGTTCGCCAACCCGCGCCACCCCTACACCCGCGCGCTGCTCTCCGCCGTGCCGGTGCCGGACCCGACGGCCAAGCGCGACCGCATCATCCTGACTGGCGACGTGCCCAGCCCGATCAACCCGCCCAGCGGCTGCCGCTTCCACACGCGCTGTCCCTACGTGTTCGACCGCTGCCGGACGGAGGAGCCCGTGCTGCGGGAGGTCGGCGAGGGCCAGAGGACGGCATGCCACCTGGATGAGCTTCCGGCGTTGCGCATGTTGCCGCAGGCAGCGTAAGGGAAAGTGGCTCGGCGCCCCGGCTTGACCCTACCCGGTCGAGGCGGCCACACTACGTGAGGTGCGCAGGCCGCCGGCCAAGCGCGCGATCTGCATTTTGGGAGAACGACGATGCCGCAGGTATCGCTGACGGTGAACGGACGCAGCCACACTGCCGAGATCGAGGGCAGGACCCTGCTGGTCGAGCTGCTGCGGGAGAACATGGGCCTGACGGGCACGCATGTCGGCTGCGACACTAGCCAGTGCGGCGCGTGCGTGGTGCACGTGGACGGCGAGTCCGTCAAAAGCTGCACCATGCTGGCGATCCAGGCGAACGGGGCCGCCGTCACCACGATCGAGGGCATCGCCGAGAGCGACGGCACGCTGCACCCGATGCAGGCGATGTTCCGCGAGCACCACGCCCTGCAATGCGGCTTCTGCACGCCCGGCATGGTGATGAGCGCCATCGACCTGGTGCAGATGCATCCGGAGGGGCTGACGGAGGATCAGATCCGTCACGGGCTTGAGGGCAACCTCTGCCGTTGCACCGGCTACCACAACATCGTCAAGGCGATCGCCGCAGCCTGGCCGATCATGCACGGCAAGGAGCTGCCGCTCGCTGCCGAGTAGCCGCGCCACCGGCGGCAAGCCGGGGCAGCAAGGGGAAGAAGCACCATGGGTTTCGAAGGCATCGGCGCCTCCGTGCGCCGCAAGGAAGACCACCGGTTTCTGAGCGGCCGTGGCAGCTACACCGACGACATCAACCGTCCGGGCCAGCTCTACGCGGTGATCCGCCGGGCTGACCGGCCGCACGCGAAGATCCTGGGCATCGACACGGCGGCGGCCTCAGCGGCGCCGGGCGTCTCGGCGGTCTACACCGGGGCCGAACTGGAGGCGGACGGCGTGGGGGGCGTGCCCTGCGGCTGGCAGGTCCACAGCAAGGACGGCTCGCCCATGGCGGAGCCGCCGCACCCCGTGCTCGCCATCGGCAAGGTGCGCCATGTCGGCGATCCCGTGGCCGTCGTGATCGCCGCCACGCGGCAGCAGGCCAAGAACGCGGCCGAGCTGCTGGTCATCGACTACGAAGACCTGCCGGCCATCGCCGCGGTGCGCGACGCCGTGGCGGCAGGCGCGCCGCTGGTGCACGACGACGTGCCCGGCAATGTCTGCTTCGATTGGCACATCGGCGACAAGGCCATCGTCGATGCCGCGTTCGCCCAGGCCGCGCATGTCGTCGAGCTGGACCTGACCAACAACCGGCTGGTGCCGAACGCGATGGAGCCGCGGGCGGCCATCGGCGACTTCGACCGCTCGTCGGGCGAGTTCACGCTTTATACGACCAGCCAGAACCCGCACGTGATCCGCCTGCTGATGGGCGCCTTCGTGCTGCACATCCCGGAGCACAAGCTGCGCGTGGTGGCGCCCGACGTGGGCGGCGGTTTCGGCTCCAAGATCTACCATTACGCTGAGGAGGCCATCGTCACCTGGGCGGCCGGCAAGCTGCACCGCCCGGTGAAGTGGACCTGCGACCGCAGCGAGGCCTTCATGTCGGACGCGCATGGGCGCGACCACTCCAGCAAGGCGGCGATGGCGCTCGACGCGCAGGGCAAGTTCCTGGCACTGCGGGTGAGCACGCTCGCCAACATGGGCGCCTACCTGTCCACCTTCGCGCCCGCCATCCCGACCTACCTGAGCGCCACGCTGCTCGCCGGCGTCTATACCACGCCTGCGATCTACGCCGAGGTGAAGGCGGTGTTCACCCACACGGTCCCGGTGGACGCCTACCGCGGGGCGGGGCGGCCGGAGTCGGCCTATCTGCTGGAGCGGCTGGTGGACGTGATCGCGCACGACACCGGGCTGGACCGGGTGGCCATCCGCCGCCTCAACTTCATCCCGCGCGACGCCTTCCCGTATCAGACGCCGGTGGCGCTGAACTACGACAGCGGCGACTACCAGGCGACGCTGAAGTCGGCGCTGGCCGCCGCGGATTGGGACGGGTTCCCGGCCCGCCGCCAGGCCGCCGCCGCCCGCGGCAAGCTGCGCGGCATCGGCATCTCGACCTACGTGGAAGCTTGCGGCATCGCGCCGAGCAAGCTGGTGGGGCAGTTGGGGGCGCGGGCCGGGCTGTATGAGGTCGCCAACATCCGGGTGCATCCGACCGGCAGCGTCACCGTGCTCACCGGCACGCACAGCCACGGGCAGGGGCACGAGACGACGTTCGCGCAGCTCGTGTCCGACCAGCTCGGCATCCCCATCGATCAGGTGGACGTCGTGCACGGCGATACCGCCAAGATCCCGTTCGGCATGGGCACCTACGGCAGCCGCAGCCTGGCCGTCGGCGGGTCCGCCATGGTCAAGGCCATGGACAAGGTGATTGCCAAGGGCAAGAAGATCGCCGCCCACCTGATGGAGGCGTCGGTCGAAGACATCGAGTTCAAGGACGGCCGCTTCTCCGTCGCCGGAACCGACAAGAGCAAGGCGCTGGCCGAAATCTCGCTGGCCGCCTACGTGCCGCACAACTATCCCATCGAGGAGCTGGAGCCAGGCCTCGACGAGACCGCGTTCTACGACCCCAAGAACTTCACCTTCCCTGGGGGCTGCCACATCTGCGAGGTCGAGATCGACCGCGACACCGGGACCGTCACGGTCGCGAACATGGTGGCGGTGGACGACGTGGGCCGGGTCATCAACCCGATGATCGTGGAGGGCCAGGTGCAGGGCGGGCTGGCCCAGGGCATCGGCCAGGCGCTGATGGAGAACGCGGTTTATGACAGCGAGGCGCAGCTGGTGACCGGGTCCTTCATGGACTACCAGATGCCCCGGGCGCACGACTTCCCGCCGATGATCACCTCGACCGAGAACACGCTGTGCACGCACAACCCGCTGGGGTCCAAGGGCGTGGGCGAGACCGGCGCCATCGGCTGTCCGCCCGCGGTCATCAACGCCGTGGTGGATGCGCTGCGCGACTATGGCGTGCGGCATCTGGACATGCCGGCGACGCCGCAGAAAATCTGGTCGATCATCCAAGCCAACCAGCCGCGCATGGCGGCCGAGTAGGAATCCCGAGCATGTATGACTTCAACTACACCAAGCCGTCCTCGATCCCCGAAGCCGTGCAGGCGCTGGGCGCCGACATGGAAGCCAAGGCGCTGGCCGGCGGCCAGACCTTCATCCCGGTGCTGAAGCAGCGGCTCAACAAGCCGACCGTGATCGTCGACCTGTCGGAGCTGGGCCTCAGGGGCATCGCGGCGGACGACAAGACGGTGACGATCGGCGCGATGACCACGCACCACCAGATCGAGTCGTCGCCCGATGTGCAGCGCCTGGTTCCGGGCCTGGCGAAGATGGCGGCCCTGATCGGCGACACCCAGGTGCGACACCGCGGCACGATGGGCGGCTCGCTCGCCAACAACGACCCGTCCGCCTGCTACCCGGCGGCGGTGCTGGCGTTGGGTGCCACCATCCACACGGACCATCGCAGCATCGCGGCGGACGACTATTTCCAAGGCATGTTCACCACCGCGCTGGAACCCGGCGAGCTGATCACCGCCATCGAGTTTCCCGTGGCGGAGAAGTCGAACTACGAGAAGTTCCGCAACCCGGCCTCGCGCTACGCCATGGTCGGCGTGTTCGTCGCCAAGACCGCCGCCCACGGCGTGCGGGTCGCCATCACCGGCGCCGGGCAGGGCGGGGTGTTCCGCCACACCGCGATGGAGGAGGCGCTCGCCAAGGATTTCTCTCCGGAAGCGATCACGGGGATTATAACACCGGCCGATGGGTTGAATGGCGACATTCACGCCAGCCCGGAGTATCGTGCCCACTTGATCGGCGTAATGGCGCGCCGGGCCGTCGCGGCGGCCTGACCATCGGCAGGTTTGGGGCATGGGTCCCAGGGTGCGCCGGTGGCTGCATCCTGTTGGGAGTGTCGGTGGTTGGTCGTTGACCTGCATCTGCTGTGTAAGCAAGGACAGCGCAACAAGCGTGTCGGACCTGAGCCGACCCGCTATGAGACCGGCACTTGGCCGGTGACGGACGAGGTCGCGGAGGAGGCCATCGGCGGCCGCGTCTATCTTCACGCTGCGCGCGCCGAGGAAGCCTATTATGGCGGCACGATCCAGGCCTGGCGGGCCGCTGCCGACGATCCCAAGCGAAAGTCGTTCGAGTACCTCGTGGACGGGCCGTTCCGCATCCGCTGTCCCGAGAAGTGGGGCCAGGAAAAGGCCATCGTCCGACGCTGAGGCAGCGCGCTCATCCGGTTGCATCCGCCGTGCGGCGCGTCTGCGGCCCCACCTAGGAAACCGACCATGGCCGATCCGATGTACTCGCGTGATGATCTGACCGCTTTGCAGCAATGGGACACCCCGACCATCTGCAACGGGCTTGAGATCGTGGCGCCAGGACGCCGGGCCATTGGCTTCACCGTCGAACCCATGGTCGCGGCGGACCCCAAGCTGCCGCCCATGGTGGGCGTGGCGCGGGTCGGCATGATCCGCGCCAAGGAAGCGCCGCACGGCCCGGTGGCCGACCGGCTCGACTGGTATGACTACGTGGCCGACGCGCAGTTCCCCAGCGTCGTCGTGCTGCAGGATTTAGACGACCGGCCCGGATATGGCGCGTGGTGGGGCGAGGTGCATTCCACGGTGCACAAGGCGCTCGGCGCGTTGGGATGCGTCACCAACGGGTCATTCCGAGATTGCGACATGCTGGCGCCCGGCTTTCAGATCGTCGGCGGGCGGATCGGCCCCAGCCATGCCCACGTCCACATGGTCGATTTCGGCAAGCCGGTGAACATCTTCGGCATGAACGTCGCCCATGACGACGTGGTGCATGCGGATTTCCATGGCGCCGTCGTGATCCCGGCCGACGCGGTGCGCAAGCTGCCCGACGCCATTGCCCTGTGCACCCGCCGCGAGAAGGTCATCCTCGACATCTGCGCCGAGCCTGATTTCAGCCCGGCGAAGCTCCGCGCCGCGGTGCAGCGGGCCGGCGAGATCCATTGACCGCGGAACGCATGGCGCCCGCTTGACCGGGCCGCTCCCCGCGACCGAACATTGCTCACCGTCCAGGAGGTTTCTATGAACGTCGCTGCAACCCCGGCCTCGCTGTCTGGCGTCTCCGACGCGGAGTGGAAGACGCGCTGCGACCTGGCGGCGCTGTACCGGCTCGTCGCGCATCACCGGATGACCGACCTGATCTACACCCATATCAGCGCGCGTCTGCCGGGGCCGGAGAACCACTTCCTGATCAACCAGTACGGCGTGATGTTCCATGAAATGCGCGCGTCGGACTTGGTGAAGATCGACTATGACGGCCACGTCGTCGATGACGCGCAGCAGTCGCGCCAGGTGAACGCGGCCGGGTTCTGCATCCACTCGGCGATCCACATGGCCCGGCACGACCTGGTCTGCGTCGTCCACACCCACACCGCCGCCGGCATGGCGGTCGCGGCGCAGAAGCACGGCCTGCTGCCGATCAGCCAACATGCGCTGAAGTTCTACGGGCATCTGGCCTATCATGGTTACGAGGGCATCGCGCTCGACCTGGACGAGCGGGAGCGGCTGGTGTCCGACCTCGGCGAGCACCGGGCGATGATCCTGCAGAACCACGGCTTGCTGGTCGCCGGGCGCAGCATCCCGGAGGCGTTCAGCAACATCTACTACCTCGAGCGCGCCTGCCAGGCGCAGGTCGCAGCGCTGGCGGGCGGGGCCGAGCTGGTGACGCCGCCCGAAGCGGTCCGCCTGCACACGGCGGAGCAGTTCAACCGCGAGGAAAGCCTCGATCATTACGAGATGATGTGGGAAAGCTGCCTGCGCCTCGTGGAGCACGATCGGCCCGACTACCGCTCCTGAGTGGCTGACCTTCTGGAGATCGACGGGCTGCGCACGGTGTTCCGCAGCCCGTCCGGCGATGTGCCGGCGGTGGATGGGGTGAGCCTTTCCGTGGCGCGCGGCAGGACGCTCGGCATCGTGGGTGAGAGCGGCTGCGGCAAGAGCATGCTGTCGCTCTCGGTCATGCGCCTGGTGCCGTCGCCGGGGCGGGTGGCGGCGGGCCGGGTGGTATTCGACGGGCAGGACCTGCTGGCCTTGCCAGGTCGCGCCATGCGTGCCGTTCGCGGCAAGCGGATCGGCATGATTTTCCAGGAGCCGATGACCAGCCTCAACCCGGTGTTCACCGTGGGCGACCAGATCACCGAGGCGATGCGCGCGCACGATCCCAGCGCGTCCAAGGCCGCGTTGCGTGCCCGCGCCGTGGCGGCGTTGGACCGGGTGCGCATCCCCGGGCCGGCGCGGCGCTTCGACGATTACCCGCACCAGATGAGCGGCGGCATGAGGCAGCGGGTGATGATCGCCATGGCGCTGTCGTGCGACCCGGACCTGCTGATCGCCGACGAGCCGACGACGGCGCTCGACGTGACGGTGCAGGCGCAAATTCTGGACCTGTTGCGCGACCTGCAGGCGCAGTCCGGCATGGCGATCATCCTGATCACCCATGACCTCGGCGTGGTGGCGGAGATGGCGGACGAGGTCGCGGTGATGTACGCGGGCCGCGTCGTGGAACGGGCCAGCGGCACGGCGATCTTCGACGACCCGCAGCATCCCTACACGCTGGGCCTGCTGGGCAGCATCCCGCGTATCGAGGAAACCCGGTCCCGCCTGCTGGCCATCGAGGGATCGGTCCCGGCGCCGTTCGCGTTGCCGGAGGGGTGCCGCTTCCACCCGCGCTGCGTGTTCTCGGCCCCTGCCTGTACCCGGGTCGATCCGCCGCTGCGCGGGCTGGGCGCCGATCATCAGGCCGCCTGCATCCGGGCGCCCGTCGAGGACTTGGCTGCGTGACGGGTGCGCTGATGGAGGTCGCAGGCCTCGCCAAGCACTACCCCGTGCGCCGTGGGCTGCTGTCGCGGATCACGGGCCAGGTCCGGGCGGTGGACGGCCTGTCGTTCGAGCTGTTCCGGGGCGAGACGCTGGCGCTGGTGGGGGAAAGCGGCTGCGGCAAGAGCACGACGGCGCGGCTGGTTCTGCGGCTGATCGAACCCACGGCGGGCACCGTGCGGTTCGAGGGCGCGGACATCACCGGCCTGCGCGGCGACGCCATGCGCAAGCTGCGCCGCCGGATGCAGATCGTGTTCCAGGATCCCTTCGCCTCGCTCAACCCGCGCATGACGGTGGCGGAAATCCTGGAGGAGCCGCTGATCGTGCACAGCATCGGCAACGGCGCGGCGCGGCGGGCGCGGGTGGCGGAGCTGTTGGGCTTGGTCGGCCTCGCGCCCTATCACGCCGGGCGCTACCCGCATGAGTTCTCCGGCGGGCAGCGGCAGCGGATCGGCATCGCCCGGGCGCTCGCGGTCGAGCCGGCGCTGGTGGTCTGCGACGAGCCGGTCAGCGCGCTCGACGTGTCGATCCAGGCGCAGGTGGTGAACCTGCTGAAGGACCTGCAGGCGCGACTGGGGCTGTCCTATCTGTTCATCGCGCATGACCTGGCAGTGGTGAAGCACGTGGCGGACCGGGTCGCGGTGATGTACCTGGGCCGCATCGTCGAGATCGGGCCGAAGGACGACGTGTTCGCCAACCCGCGGCACCCCTACACGCGCGTCCTGCTGTCGGCGATCCCGCGTCCCGATCCGCATCGCAAGCTGGCGCGGTCCGCCGCGGGGAGCGAAACCCCGGGCGGCGATGTGCCCAGCCCGGCCAACGTCCCGCCCGGCTGCCGCTTCCACACCCGCTGCCCGTTCGTGATCGACCGTTGCCGTGCGGAGGACCCTGCTTTGCATGATATTGAACCCGGCCATCTCTCGGCCTGTCACCGGGCGGAGGAGCTGCCCGCCGCGGCGGCGATGGAGACGGTGCAGGCCGCAGCCCCGGCCGCGGCGCGTCGCCTCGCGCTCTATGCCGAGCGCCGGGCCACACAGCAGGCGGCGGGATGAGCGCCGCCATCGTCTCGCCCAGGCTGATGCTGGTAGGCGGCGGCAGCGTCAAGGAACTGGCGGGCATGCTGGCCAAGTTCGGCCTGTCGCGTCCGCTGGTCGTCACCGACCCCTACATGGTCCGCTCCGGCCTGGTGCGCCGCTGCCTGGACCCGCTGGAGGCCGCCGGGATCGCCGCCGCGGTGTTCAGCGACACCGTGCCGGAGCCGACGGACACCGTGATCGACGCCGGTGCGGCGCTGCTGCAGGCGGGCCTGTATGATTGCCTGATCGGCTTCGGCGGCGGCTCGCCCATCGACACGGCGAAGGCGATGTCCATCCTGGCGCATGGCCGGGCGGCTGGGGCCGGGTCCCACATGCGCGATTTCAAGGTGCCGGTGCAGGCGGACGCGGCCGGGCTGCCGGTGATCGCCATCCCGACCACGGCCGGCACCGGCAGCGAGGCGACGCGGTTCACCGTGATCACCGACACCGAGCGCGGCGAGAAGATGCTGATCGCCGGCCTCGGCGCGCTGCCCCTCGCGGCGGTGGTGGATTACGAGCTGACCTTCACCGTGCCGAAGCGCATCACCGCCGACACCGGGGTGGACAGCCTGACCCATGCGCTGGAGGCCTATGTCTCCCGCCGGGCGAATCCGTATTCGGACACGCAGGCGCTGGCGGCGATGGCGCTGATCGGCGCCAACCTGCGGACCGCCTATGCCGAGCCGGACAATGCCCCGGCGCGGGAGGCGATGATGCTGGGGGCGATGCAGGCCGGGATCGCCTTCACCAACAGCTCCGTCGCCTTGGTGCACGGCATGTCCCGCCCGATCGGCGCAGCGTTCCACGTGCCGCATGGGCTGTCCAACGCCATGCTGCTTCCGGCGATCACGCGGTTTGGGCTGGAAGCGGCGCAGGCACGGTATGCCCAAGCGGCTCGGCACATCGGTTTTGCATTGCCGGGCGAGCCGGATGGGGTGGCGACCGAAAAGCTGGCGGACGGCCTCGCGCAGTTGAACCGCGATCTCGACGTGCCGACGCCTGGCGGGTTCGGCATTGACAAGGCGGCTTGGGATGCGCGGCTGGAGGTGATGGCGGAGCAGGCTTTGGCCTCCGGCAGTCCGGCGAATAACCCGCGGGTGCCGAGCAAGGCGGAAATCGTGGCGTTGTATCAGGTAGTCTGGTCGGGGAACCAATAAGGCGCTCGGCCCATCGAGCCTGATCTCCATATCGAGAAAAGCGGAAGCAAACCGCTTATGGTAGGCTCGGAAGCATGACAGCATCCGTTCGACAGCAGATCATGCGGATCGAGGATTTCCTGGCGTGGGAGGCGCGGCAGGAAGTCAAATACGAGTTTGATGGCTTTGAGCCTGTCGCCATGGCGGGCGGATCGGTTCGGCACTCGGCCCTACAGCGAAACCTCGCGATCTCAGTCGGTGGCCGCTTGCGCGGGACGCCGTGCGCGTTTCACGGCAGCGACATGAAGGTCGTCACGGCCGAGCGGTCACGGTATCCCGACGGACAGGTCATCTGTGGACCGTTGGAGGGAACGGCCAGATTCACCACGGCGCCTGTCGTCCTGTTTGAGGTCATAAGCCCCGGTTACGAAGACGTTGACCGGGTGGACAAAGCGGGCGAGTACCGCCGCCTTGCGACCGTGCGATCCTACGTCATACTGGAGCAGGACCGCCCGGCAGTGACCCTGATGACGCGCGCGGCGGACGGTTGGCTGGTTCGGCAGCTGACAGCGGCGGACGTCCTGCCGCTGCCGGAGATCGGGATTGAGGTTCCAATCACTGAACTCTATGAGGGCGTGGAGTAGCTACGCCTTCCGCCCCGCCGGCACCGGCACCGCCTGCGCGTCCCGCCGCAGCCGGTTCTCGCCCAACAACAGCAAGATCGGCGCCGCGATGAAGATCGAGGACGAGGTGCCGACCACGATGCCGAACAGCATCATCCATGCGAACCCCGACAGCGACGCGCCGCCGAACAATGCGAGCGGTAAACTCGCCAGGAACACCGTCATCGACGTGCCGAGCGTGCGGTTCAGCGTCTCGTTGATCGAGAGGTCGATCAGCTGACGGAGCGGCATGGTCTTGAACTTGCGCAGGTTCTCGCGCATCCGGTCATAGACGACGACCTTGTCGTTGGTGGAGTAGCCGATCACGGTGAGGATCGCCGCCACCATCACCAGGTCGAACTCGATCCGGGTGACGACCAGGAAACCGACCGCCTTGGTCACGTCGAGGATCAGGGTCACGACGGCGCCCACGGCGAACTGCCACTCGAAGCGGAACCAGATATACACCAGGATCATCAGCAGGCTGATGCCGAGCGCCAGCATGCCGTTGCGGAACAATTCCGAGGACACGGCGGCGCCGACCGCATCGGTGCGGACGATGCGGCTGCCCGGCTGCGACTCGTCGAGCGCCTGGCGCACGCGGGCGACGGTGGCCTGGGTGGATGTCTCGTCGCCCTGCGGGTCCATGCGGATGATGACCTGATCAGGCCCCCCGAACCGCTGCAGCCCGGCCTGCGCGACCTGTGCGGTGGCGAGCGCCGTGCGGATCTTGCCGAAATCGGCCGGGCCGGGGGTGCGCACCTCCATCACCACGCCGCCGCGGAAGTCGATGCCGAGGTGCAGGCCTGGGTAGAAGAACAGCCCGAGCGACAGCAGCGACAGCACGGCGGAGGTCGCGAGGCCGATGTAGCGCCCGCGCATGAACTTGATCGTCGTGTTGTCCGGAACCAGCCGGAACAGCGGGCGCATGAGCATGAGGGCTACACCGGCAGCATGGCGGGCTTGGTGGACACGTACCAGCGCACCATCAGCATGCGGGCGAACAGGGTCGCGGTGAACAGCGTGGTGATGATGCCGACCGTGATGGTGACGGCGAAGCCGCGCACCGGGCCGGAGCCGAACACGAACAGCATGACGTGCGCCAGGAACGCGGTCGCGTTGCTGTCGATGATGGTGCTGTAGGCCCGGCGGAACCCGGTTTCCAGCGCGTTGAGCGGCGTGCGCCCGGCCTGCACCTCTTCCCGGACGCGTTCGTTGATCAGGATGTTGGCGTCCACGGCCACGCCCAAGGTGAGCAGGATGCCGGCCATGCCCGGCAGCGTGAGCGTTGCGCCGATGAGCGACAGCAGCCCGATCTGCAACACCAGGTTGACCAGAAGGGCGATGTTGGCGAACCAGCCGAACAGCCCGTAGAACACCGCCATGTAGGCGATCACCAGCAGGAAGCCGACGGCCAGCGCGATGGCGCCGTTGCGGATGCTGTCGGCGCCAAGCTCCGGCCCCACGCTGCGCTCCTCGACCACGGTGAGCGGGGCGGGGAGGGCGCCGGCACGGAGCAGCACCGCCAGGTCCTGGGCGCTGCGGGCGTTGAAGCTGCCGCTGATCTGGCCGCGCCCGCCGGTGATCGGCGTCTGGATCACCGGCGCGCTGATCACCTTGTCGTCCAGCACGATGGCGAAGCGGCGGCCGACGTTCGCGTTGGTCACGTCGGCGAAGCGCCGGGCGCCGACGCTGTCGAAGGTGAAGTTCACCACCCAGCGGCCATTCTGGTTGTCCTGGCCCGGCCGCGCGTCGGTCAGGCTCGCCCCGTCCACCTCGACCCGGCGGCGCACCGGCTCCTTGGCGTTGGGCTGGCCCTCGACGGCCAGGAAGTCCACGCCGGGCGGCGGCGCGGCCGCGAGGTTCGCCGTCTCGTCCAGCAGACGGAAGGTCATGCGAGCGGTGCGGCCGAGCAGTTCCTTGATGCGGTTCGGGTCCTCGACGCCGGGCAGCTGCACGACGATGCGGTCGGCGCCCTGCCGGGTGATGACGGGGTCCAGCACGCCGGTCTCGTCGATGCGGCGGCGGATGATCTCGATGGATTGCAGCACGGCGGCGTTGGCGCGGTCGCGGAGCGTCACGGGCGAGAGGGACAGCGTGACCTCGTTGTCCTGGGCGCCCACGTCGTATTCAGCCGGCCCGGCAGAGGTCGCAGCCTCTCGCAGCAGGCGCACCGCCTCGTTCTGCTGCGGGCCTGGGTTGATGCGGACCAGCACGCGATTCTGCGCGGCCTGCACCTGCGGCGGCTGGAAACCCGTGACCTTGCCCCGCAGCGCCGTGCGCGCGCCGTCCGCCAGGCTGTCCAGCCGCTCGCGCGCCACCGCGGCCATATCGACCTCCAGGAGCAGGTAGCTGCCCCCGCGCAGGTCGAGGCCCAGGTGCACCTGCTGCCACGGCAGCCAGCCTGCCGGCGCGGGCAGCAGGTTCGGCAGGCAGAGCAGCGCGCCCAGGACGCAGACGCCGAGGATCAGCGTGATCTTGAGGCGGCTGAAGTACATCATGGTGGGCGCGGGTCCTCGGCTGCGGAGGCAACGGGTATGCCGAGGTCCCCAGGCGGACGCAAGCCTGCGCCTTGGCCGCGGCGGGCCGGGGCTGCTACAGCGGGGGCATGATCCAGCATCCATTGCGCATCGGCATCGCCGGCGCCGGGCATTTCGGGCGGTTCCACGCGCTGAAGGTCGCCAGCAGCCGCCGCGCGGTGCTGGCGGGCCTGTTCGACCCGGACCAGGCCCGCGCTGCCGCCGTTGGGCGAGAAGCCGGGGGTGCCGCGGCGATGCCGTTCGCCGAGCTGCTCTCCGCCTGCGACGCGGTGATCGTCGCGGCCCCAGCGGAGGCGCATTTCGAGCTGGCGACGCGGGCGATGGAGGCCGGGCGGCATGTGCTGATTGAGAAGCCGATGGCCGAGACCCTGGCGCAGGCCGATGCGCTCACGGCGCAGGGCCGGTCCCGCAAGCTGGTCCTGCAAGTCGGGCACCTGCTGCGCTACTCGGCGGAGCACCGCGCGATCTCCGCCCGGATCACCCGGCCGCTGTATATCGAGGCCGCGCGGATCGCCCCGTTCAAGCCTCGCGGCACCGACGTGTCGGTGATCCTCGACCTGATGATCCACGACCTCGACCTCGTGCTGGCCCTGGTGGACAGCCCGATCAGCAGCGTGGACGCGGTGGGCGCCGCGGTGTCCAGCCCGCATGAGGACATCGCCAACGCCCGGGTGCGGTTCGAGAACGGCTGCGTCGCAACCATTACCGCGAGCCGAATCTCGCTCAAGACGGAGCGGAAGATGCGGCTGTTCTCCCAGGAAGGCTACCTGTCGGCCGACTTCGTGGCGCGCAAGCTGGTGATGATCGGCACGGAGCGCGGCCTGCCCTTGCCCGGCACCGGCGGCTACCGGCGGGAGGAGGTCAACTGGACCGAGGGCGACGCCATGGCGGCCGAGCATGAGGCGTTCGTCGCCGCCTGCCTCGACGGCGCGCCGGTGGTGGTGGACGCCGCCGCCGGGCGGCGGGCGCTGTCCGCGGCGCTGGACGTGGGCGAGA
>CAHJXG010000577.1 GCA_903644035.1 Rhodospirillales bacterium | reverse complement strand
AGCGTCAGGCGCGTGAGGCGCAGCAACCGCCGCCTAGACGCGCATCGGCATCAGCACATAGAGCGCGCTGCCGTCGGAGGCGTCGCGCACGATCGTGGGCGCCGAGCCGTCGGAGAAGTAAAACTCGACGTGGTCGGAGATCTGGTCGGTGATGTCGTTGAGGTAGCGCGCCTGGAAGCCGATCTCCAGGGGGCCGGCCGAGTACTGCACCCGGTCGCCGTCCAGCTCCTCGCTCGCAGTGCCCTGCTCCGGGCTTGCGGCGGACAGCGTCAGCAGGTCGCGGTTCAGCGCCATCTTCACCGGGCGCGACCGCTCGCTGCTGATGGCGGCGACGCGCGCCACCGCGTCGGAGAAGTCCTTCTTGCCGACCCGCAGCACCTTGTCGTTATCCTTGGGAATGACCCGCTCATACTCCGGGAAGGTGCCGTCGATCAGCTTGCTGGTCAGCGTGATCGACCCGGCCTTGAACTGGATGCGCGTGTCGGACAGGCCGACCTCGACCTCGCCGCTCTCCTCGTCCAGCAGCTTGCGCAGCTCGCCCACCGTCTTGCGCGGGATGATGACGCCGGGCATGCCCTGGGCGCCCTGCGGGATCGGCTCCTCGACGCGCGCCAGGCGATGCCCGTCGGTCGCGACCGCGCGCAGCACCGGGCCGGCGTCCCCCTCGGCGGCGTGCAGGTAGATGCCATTCAGGTAATACCGCGTCTCCTCCGTGCTGATGGCGAATCGGGTGCGGTCGATCAGGCCGCGCAGGGCGAGGCCGGACAGCCGGAAGCGATGCGGCAGCTGCCCGGCCGTCATGCTGGGGAAGTCCTCGGTCGGCAGCGTCACCAGGCTAGTGCCGTAGCGCCCGGCCCGCAGGGTGAGCTGCCCGCCTTCCGCCGCCTCGAACTCCAGCTCCGCCGTTTCTGGCAGCTTGCGCACAATCTCGTATAGCGTCGCGGCCGGGGCGGTGATGGCGCCGTCGCGCGTCACGCTGGCCGCGACCTCCTCCACGATGGCGATCTCCATGTCCGTCGCGGTGAAGCTCAGCGTGCCGTCACGGGCGACAATCAGCGCGTTCGCCAGGATGGGGATGGTGTTGCGCTTCTCAGCGACGCTCTGGATGTGGGCCAGCGCCTTGAGCAGCGTGGCGCGTTCGGCCTTGAACTTCATGGGACCATTCCTGTGAGGCGGCGCCGCGGCAGGCGAGTGTAGCCCATTAGGCTCTGCGCGCAAACAGGGAACGTTAGCTTTCCAGCATCCTCCGCAGCAGCTCGACCCGCTCGCCGAAGTCGGCGTCCTGCTCGACCAGCTCGGCAATGCGGCTCACCGCGTGCATGACGGTCGTGTGGTCGCGGTTGCCGAACTTGCGGCCGATCTCCGGCAGCGAGCGGCTGGTGAGCTGCTTCGCCAGGTACATCGCGACCTGCCGCGGGCGCGCCACCGCGCGCGCCCGCCGGGCGCTGCTCATGTCGGCCAGGCGGATGTTCCAATGCTCGGCGACCCGCTTCTGGATCTCCTCGATGGTGATCCGGCGGTCATGCGCCTTCAGGATGTCGTGCAGCACCTCCTGGGTGCTCTCCAGCGTGATCGGCCGGCCGAACAGGTTGGCGTGGGCGATCAGCCGGTTCAGGCTGCCCTCCAGCTCGCGCACGTTGCTGGTGATCTTGTGGGCCAGGAACTCCAGCACCTTGGGTGGCACCTGCGCCTCCGCCCGCAGCGCTTTGGCCTCCAGGATGGAGATGCGCAGCTCGAAGGTCGTCGCGTGCAGGTCGGCGACCATCCCGCAGCCGAGCCGGGTGCGCAGCCGGTCCTCCAACCCCGACAGGTCCGACGGCGACTTGTCGGCCGACACCACGATCTGCTTGCCGGCATCGACCAGGGCGTTGAAGGTGTGGAAGAACTCCTCCTGAGTGTTGTCCTTGCCGATCAGAAACTGCAGGTCATCGACCATCAGCACATCGACGCTGCGGAGCTGCTCCTTGAACTCCATCGTGGACTGGCTGCGGATGGCCGCGATGAAGCGGTACATGAACTTCTCGGCCGACATGTAGGCGACCTGGATCGGCGCGGCGTCGCGGCGGGACAGCTCGATCCCGATGGCGTGCATCAGATGCGTCTTGCCGAGGCCCACGCCGCCGTAGAGGAACAGCGGGTTGAACCCCGGGCTTGACGGCCGTTCCGCCACCCGCCGGGCGCAGGCATAGGCGAACTCGTTGGGCTTGCCGACCACGAAGCTGTCGAACTCGAACCGGGTATCGAGCGGCGCCGCCATCTCGGGCCGCGTCGGGTCGGAGGAGGGGGCCATCTGGTCTGCCATCGGCATGTCGGGCGTGTCCGCATCGCCGGGCAGGGCCGAGCCGTCGCGCTCCGCGAGCGACGCGTCGGCCGAGGCTCCGGCCCCGCCCACCCGGATGTCGACCCGGCGGATGCGCTTGTTCTCCGACTGCCACAGCGCGTTCAGCTTGTCCGCATAGTGGCCGCGCACCCAGTCCCGCAGGAACCGGCTGGGCAGGTGGACGGCCACCTCGTCGCCATCGACGTTGCCCAGGGTCATCTGACGCAGCCAGGTGCGATACTCGACGTCGCCGACATCCTGCTGCAGCCGGCTGCGGATGCGCGTCCACTGATCCTGAAGCTGCTCCGCCGTGTCGGGCGGCGACGCGCGATCCATGGCCGAGCGGACCGGCGGGGGCGGAACATCCAAGGCGCCCGGGTTGAGTTTCGTATCACCCGGGTTGGAGTCCATCGATACCTGCCTGGGTTCAACGGCGCAGAGCCGCTACGAGGATGAGAACGCGCCAACCGCCAAAGCAGGCACCGCTGGATGAAGTGAGCGGTCACTTCATAACAACCGCGCGCTATCCCTAAGTCAGAGCATTACCGAATGCAATACAAAATCCTGATGAAGCAAGATCACTCAAGTAAAACAGAAAAAGCGAGCACGTTAAAATGCTCGCTTTCTCGATGAAATTTAGACGATGGCGCGGACAGACCCGCCTGACGAGGCTCAGGCTTGGGCGAGCGCCTTGATACGCGCGGCAAGACGCGAGATCTTGCGTGACACAGTATTCAGGTGAATGACGCCCTTGCCGGCCGCGCGCTGCATCTCAGGCTGCGCCAGCCGCAGCGCCTCCGCCGCGGCGGCCTTGTCGCCGGCGGCGCAGGCCACTTCGACCTTCTTGACGAACGTGCGCATGCGGCTCTTGCGCGCCTGGTTGCGCTCGGTGCGCTTGGCGGTCTGACGGATGCGCTTGCGCGCCGATGCGGTGTTCGCCATGGATTCTTCTCAAGCAATGCGATGCGGGGGCACGTCGGACGCGCCGGAAGGGCACGGTTCTATGGAGGCGGCGCGATCAAGTCAAGCACGACCGTTCCGCGCTGCGGCCCGGATCGCGCCGGGCCGGCAGCGTCATTCCCCGGCATCATCTCCCAATATCATCCCCGGGCGACGAAGGCCGGCTTGCGCTTCTCGGCGAACGCCGCCATGCCCTCCCGCTGGTCCGGCGTGCCGAACAGCGACAGGAACAGCGCGCGCTCGGCCCGCACCCCCTCGGTCAGCGTCGTCTCATAGGCCGCGTTCACCGCGCGCTTGGCCATGGCGGCGGCCACCGGGGACTGGGCGGCGATCTTCTCGGCGACCTTGAGCGCCTCAGCCGTCAGTTCCGCGGCCGGGAACACGCGGCTCACCAGGTTGCATCGCTCGGCCTCGGCGGCGTCCATCATCCGGCCGGTGAGGCACATGTCCATCGCCTTCGACTTGCCGACCGCCCGGGTCAGCCGCTGGGTGCCGCCGGCGCCGGGAATCACGCCCAGGTTGATCTCCGGCTGGCCGAACCGGGCGCCGTCGCCGGCCAGGATCATGTCGCACATCATCGCCAGCTCGCAGCCGCCGCCGAGCGCGAACCCGTTCACCGCGGCGATCACCGGCTTTCGCACCCGCAGCACCGTCTCCCACCGCGCGCCGATGAAGTCGTTCAGGAACACGTCAGGGTAGCTGCGGTCCCGCATCTCCTTGATGTCGGCGCCGGCGGCGAACGCCTTGTCCGACCCGGTCAGCACGATGGCGCCGATGGCCGGGTCGGCGTCGAACGCCAGGAGCTGATGGCCCAGCTCGTCCATCAACTGATCGCACAGCGCGTTCAGCGCCTGCGGCCGGTTGAGGCGGATCAGGCCGACGCGGCCATGCGTCTCGACCAGGATCATCGTGGGTGGGGTCGTCTCAGGCATGGCGAAGCTCCTTGGGATGTGCGGTACGGCTCAGGCCTGCAGCCGTGGACAGTAGAAGGTGCTGCGCCCGGACTGCACGATGCGGGCGACGCCGGGGCAGGGGGGGCCTGGGCAGTCCTGGCACCGCTCGCCCTCCCGCCCATAGACCCGCCAGGCATGCTGGAAATAGCCAAGCTCGCCGTCCGGCTGCACGTAGTCCCGGAGCGACGAGCCCCCGGCGGCGATGGCTTCCAGGAGCGTCGCCTTGATCTCGGACGCGAGGCGGCCGGCCTGCGCGCCCGTCACGTCGGCGGCCGGACGGCTGGGCGCGATGCCGGCGCGGTGCATCGCCTCGCACACGTAGATGTTGCCGAGACCCGCCACCA
>CAHJXG010000576.1 GCA_903644035.1 Rhodospirillales bacterium | reverse complement strand
TAGACCGCCATTCAGCAGCGGGTCAGCAGAGCGGGGCCGGCAGCTTGAACACCACGTCCTCTTGCGTCACCTGCCGCTCCTCGATCCGCAGGGAGTAGCGCTCGCCGAGGCAGCCGAGCAGTTCCTGTACCAGGCTTTCCGGCGCCGACGCCCCGGCGGTGATGCCGACCGTCCGCACCCCCTCCAGCACCGACCAGTCGAGCTGGTTCGCCCGCGGCAGCAGGATCGCCCGCGCCGCCCCGCCCCGCTCCGCCACCTCGCGCAGGCGCTGCGAGTTGCTGCTGTTGGGGCTGCCGATCACCACGACCAGGTCGCATTGCGGCGCGATGGCCTTCACCGCCGCCTGCCGGTTCGTCGTGGCGTAGCAGATGTCCTCGTGCTTCGGGCCCTCGATCGCGGGGAAGCGGCGGCGGAGCGTCGCCACGATGTCCGCGGTGTCGTCGACCGAGAGCGTCGTCTGCGTGATGAAGGCGAGGCGCACGGGGTCCGCGGGCGCCACCGTCTCGGCGTCGGCGGTGTCCTGCACCAGGGTGACGCTGCCGGGCGGCAGCTGGCCCATGGTGCCGACGACCTCCGGATGGCCGGCGTGGCCGATCATCAGGATGTGGCGCGTGCCGGGTCCGCCGCCGGCGTAGTGGCGCTCGGCCTCCCGGTGCACCTTGCTGACCAGCGGGCAGGTCGCGTCGAAGTACGACAGGTTGCGGCGCTGCGCCTCCGCCGGCACGGACTTCGGCACGCCGTGGGCGCTGAACACCACGTGGGCGTCGGCGGGAACCTCGTCCAGCTCCTCCACGAACACGGCGCCCTGCGCCTCCAGCGTCTCGACGACGGTGCGGTTGTGCACGATCTCATGGCGGACATAGACGGGCGCGCCGTAGCGGCGGATCGCCTCCTCCACCACGCGGATGGCGCGGTCCACCCCGGCGCAGAAGCCGCGCGGGCCCGCCAGCACGACCAGAAGGTCGGGCCGCGGCTGAGAGGTCAAGGCTGGCTGGGCGGTCTGGTGGGGCATGGGGATCCGGCTGGCAGGCGCGGCGCACTATGCCGCCGCGCGCATTCCGCTACAACTGGTGTCGCACGGCCCCGGCGACGAGCGGGGCGCAAGCCGGAGATCTGGATGCCTGCACTGCGCTTTCCCGCCTGGCTGGCCACGCGCCTTCTGGGCGTGATCCCCCTGTTGACGCTGGCCGGCTGCGGCGGCGGCACCCAGGACGCCTTCGCCCCCGCCTGCCCCGGCGCCGCCATCGTGCGCGACGCCGCCGACCTGTCCCGCACCCGCGGCGGCCAGCGCGACCTGGTCGATACCGAGCTGGAGGGGCGCATCACCGGGATCAGCGGCAGCTGCAAGCGGGACGGGGCGGACACCGTCGTGACCACGGTCCAGGTCGGCATCGAGCTGACGCGCGGCCCGGCCGCCCCCGGCCGCCGGGCCGAGCTCGCCTATTTCGTGGCCGTGCTGGACGGCGAGAGCATCCTCGACAAGCAGGTGTTCCCGCTCCGCGCCGAGTTCCCGGCGAACGCCGACCGGCTGCGCCTCGCGGGCGACGACGTGGAGCTGCGGCTGCCGGTGCGGGAGAGCAAGACCGCGGCGGCCTACCGCATCGAGGTCGGCTTCCAGCTCACGCCCGAGGAGCTGGAGGCCAACCGGTCGCGCGGCCGGCGCTGAGGCCCGGTCCCCGCGCCTTCCAAACTTCGCCGCGCTCCCCACCTATCCCGGCATCATGACGATCCTGACCCGCGCCCTCATCGAGGCCCGCCTGCCGCTCACCGTGGCGGCGGGCGCGCAGCCCGCGACCGTGCCGGAGGCGGAGCTGCGCCGGGACATGCAGCGCATCCTAGACCAGCGGCACACGGCGGACGGCCTCTGGGTGTTCGCCTACGGCGCGCTGATCTGGGACGACGGGGTCGCCCACGACGCGGCCCGGGCCGGCACCCTCGAGGGATTGGTGCGCCGCTACTGCATCTGGGACAACCGGAACCGCGGCACGGTGGCGCAGCCCGCCCTGACCCTCGGGCTGGACCGGCGGCCGGGCGCCTGCGCGGGCGTCGCCTTCCACCTGGCGGAGGGGACGGTGCAGGAGGCGCTCTGGACCGTTTGGGAACAGGAGATGTCCGGCGGCTACTACAACGCCGAGTGGGTCGATGCGGCGACGGAGGCAGGCCCGGTCGCCGCGATCACCTTCATCGCCGACCCGAGGCACCCGCTCTATGCGGGCACGCTGCCCGACTCCGAGGTTGTGGACCTGCTGGCGGCGGGCGTCGGACCCGGGGGCACCGCGGCGAGCTACCTGCTGCAGACCGCCGACGCGCTGCGCCGCTGGGGCGTCCCGGACCCGGCGCTGGAACGCTACGAGGCCGAGGTCGCGCGCCGGCTCGGCCCGGAGCGGGGGTGACGCCGCTCCTCCAGGTCCGCGGGGTCAGCAAGACCTTCGGCGGCGTCGCGGCCAACGTGGACATCAGCTTCGACGTGGCCCCGGGCGAGATCCTGGGCCTGATCGGCCCGAACGGCGCGGGCAAGACCAGCCTGTTCAACGTGATCTCCGGCGAGGTCAGCCCGGATCGCGGCGACGTGCTGCTGGACGGCCAGGCGATCAGCGGCCTCGGCCCCCTCGCCTGCGCCCGCGCCGGGGTCGCGCGCACGTTCCAGGTGGTGCGCAGCTTCGACGGGATGACGGTGCTGGAGAACGTCATGGTCGGCGCCTTCTCCCGCGGCGCCCGCCTGCGCGGGGCGATGCGGGCCGCGCAGGACGTGCTGGCCTTCGCCGGGCTGGAGGGCCGGGCGGACGC
>CAHJXG010000575.1 GCA_903644035.1 Rhodospirillales bacterium | reverse complement strand
CGAACGCAGGCGTGCCGGGAACCCGCGGCCGCGGCAGGTCGACGGCGACCTCCGCCGAGAGCCGCCCCGGCCGCGGCGTGAACACCAGGATGCGGTCGGCCAGGAACACCGCCTCCTCGATGCTGTGGGTGACGAACAGCACCGTGGTGCGCTGCCTGGCCCAGATCGACAGCAGCTCCGCCTGCAGGTGGCCACGGGTCTGCGCGTCGAGCGCGCCGAACGGCTCGTCCATCAGGAGGGCCTGCGGCCGGGTGGTGAGGGCGCGGGCGATGCCGACCCGCTGGCGCATGCCGCCCGACAGCTCGTGCGGGTAGCGCACGGCGAACTCGGACAGGCTGGTCAAAGCCAGCATCTCCTCCGCCCGGGCGCGCCGCGCGGCCCGGGCGACGCCGCGCGCCTTCAGATTGAACTCGACGTTGCGGCGCACGGTCATCCAGGGGAACAGGCCGTGGTCCTGGAACACGATGCTGGTCGCGGGCGACGGCCCGTCCAGTTCCCGCCCGGCCACGACGATCTGCCCGGCCGTGGGCCGCTCCAGCCCGGCGATCATCTGCAGGAGCGTGCTCTTGCCGCAGCCGGACAGGCCGAGCAGGCAGACGAACTCGCCCTCGGCGCAGCGCATGTCGATGCCGCGCAGCGCCTCCACCTGGGCTCCCTTGCCCGCGTAGGTCTTGCCCACGCCCATGCACTCGATGAAGCCGCTCATCCGGGACTCGCGACCAGGCCGTCCTGCCAGCGGCAGGCGCGCGCCCGCAGCCGGCGCACCATCTGGTCGGCCAGCAGCCCGATAGCGCCGATGACGACGATGCCGGCGAAGATCAGCTCGGTGCGGAAGGTCATCTGCGCGTTCAGGATCATGTAGCCTAAGCCCGACTTCACCGCGATCATCTCCGCCGTCACCACCGTGAGCCAGCCGCCGCCGATCGCCAGCCGCAGCCCGGTGAAGATCGACGGCAGCGCCGCCGGCAGCACGATGTCGCGCAGCACCAGCATCTCGCCCGCCCGCGCCGACGCCGCCACCTTGAGCAGGGTGCGCTCGATCCCGCGCACGCCGAAGATGGTGTTCATCAGCAGCGGCCACAGCGCCGAGACGAAGATCAGCACGATGGCCGGCAGGTCGCCGATGCCGAAGAACAGCATGGCGAGCGGGATCAGCGAGATCGGCGGCACCGACCGGAACGCCTGGATCGACCAGTCCGTCAGCCGGTCGAGCCGCGGGTAGCGGCCGATCAGCAGGCCCAACGGCACCGCCACGACGAAGGCGAGGCCGACCCCGATCAGCACGCGCAGCACGCTGGCCCCCGCATTGGCGGCGATCACCGGCCCCCATTGCACGAACGCCCCCGCCACCTTGCCCGGCGACGGCAGCAGCACCGGCGGGTAGAGGCCCGCGCTCACGGCGACCTGCCATGCGCCGATCAAGGCGAGGATCGGCAGCAGCCCCACGAGCCGCCCGGCGCGCCACGGCCGCACGTCCTCAGATGAAGCTTGTGTTGATGAACTCGGCCCAGTCCGGCGCCCGGTCCAGCATCTTGTCCGCCAGCATCATCTCCGCGAGCGACCGCAGCCCGCCTTGGAAGGCCTCGCCGCTGTCCGCGTTGAAGAACAGGTTCTTCGTGCTAGCCTCCGCGATGTCACGGCCGATGTTGAACTGCTTGACCGTGGTCTCGACGGCGATGGACGGGTCGGTCCGCATCCGCTCCGTCGCCTTCACATGCGCGCGCACCAGGGTGCGGACCAGCTCCGGCTCCCGGGCCACGAGGCCGGTGCTGGCGACGAAGCCGAGGTTGGTCTTGCCCATCGGCGTGTCGTAGGGCACCCACAGCCTCTGCCCGAACCCGTTCAGCTCGGCGAACGTCGCATACGGCTCGAAGCAGCAGATCGCGTCCACGCTGCCGCGCGCCAGCGGCACCGGCTGGTCCTGGTTGTCGAGGAACAGCAGCTCGACCTGATCGGCGAGGCCCTCCTGCCGCAGCTTCCAGTTCAGGCTCACGAGCGCAATCGAGCCGTTCTGCACGCCGATCTTCTTGCCGCGGAGCTGCTGGAAGCCGGTGATGCCGGGCCGGGCCAGCATCATCCAGCCGCCGTCGCAGCCATTGGCCAACACCGACATCGGGAAGCCCTTGGTCGCGACCTGCATCGTGGCCGACAGCCCGCCGTTGCCGACATCCACGCTGCCGGACGCCACCGCCTGCATCCGCTGCACGAGGCTCGGGAAGGTGACGACCTCGGCGTCGATCCCCTCCGGCCGCAGCAGGTCGGGCATGAGGAACATCGCGTTCGTCGTCGTGGTGAACGCCGATCCCAGCTTCACCTTGCGCAGGGTCTGGCCCAGGGAGGCGCGCGCAACCAGCGCAGGGGCTGCCAGGGCTGCGGCGGAGGCAAGGAGGGCGCGGCGGCGGAGCATATCGGGTCCTCAAGGGTTCGGGAACACCGCAGGGCGGCAGGTGCTGTCCCGAAAACATGCAAACATCCTGCCAGCGAGGCGAACGCTTCGGCACGCGGCTTCCTGGATGGCTGCCTGCCGACCCTCTGTCCGTGATCCGGCGTCAGAACTCTTCCCAGTTATCTGTGCCGGTTGCGTTTGCGGTTGCGGTTGCGGTTGTGGTGGCGTGGTTTGGTGCG
>CAHJXG010000574.1 GCA_903644035.1 Rhodospirillales bacterium | reverse complement strand
CGTCGCCAGCGTCGGCGGCGCCATGCAGGAGGCGCTGGCCGCGCTGCTGGTCCTGGACGCCGCCACGCTGCAAGCCCGGCGGCGCGAGAAGTTCCTGGCGATGGGCCGCGAGATCCCGGGATGAGCGCCGTGCCATGGGCCAGCGCCCGCCGCAGGGTCTAGGCGGGCGGGCCGCCATGGACCAGCCGGCTTCCGACCCGACCGAGGGCCAGTCCACCCGCGGCCTGTTCATGCGGGTGTTCCCGTCCATCTGCCTGCCGATGTTCATGGCGGCGGTGGACGCCACCATCGTCGCCACCGCCCTGCCCGCCATCGCCGGCACGCTGGGCGACGTGGAGCGGATCTCCTGGGTCGTCGTGTCCTACCTGATGGCGACCACCATCGCCGCCCCGGTCTATGGCCGGCTGGGCGACGCGCTGGGGCGCAAGCGGCTGCTGTTCCTGGCGCTGGCCGTGTTCGTCGGGGCGTCCGTCGGCTGCGCCGTGGCGCCCACGCTGCTGTGGCTTGTGGCCGCGCGGGTGCTGCAGGGCTTCGGCGGCGGCGGGCTGATGACGCTGTCGCAGGCATTGGTGGGGGAGACGGTGCCGCCGCGGGAGCGGGGGCGCTACCAGGGCTACCTCGCCTCAATCTTCATGACCTCCTCGACCTTCGGGCCGGTCGCGGGTGGCTGGCTGACGCAGCATCTCGGCTGGCAGTCGGTGTTCCTGATCAACGTGCCGTTGGGCGTGATCGCGGCCGTGCTGGCGGTCCGGCTGCCGGACCGCAGGCCGCCGCGGTCGCGCATCCGGTTCGACTGGCTGGGGCTGATCCTGTTCTCGGGCTTCGTCGTGGCGTTGCTGATGGCGCTGGAGCGGGGGCAGCGTATCTCCGCCACGGCGGTGCCGGCCATGGCCGGGCTGGTGGCGCTGTCGGTGGCGTCGCTGCTGCTGCTGCTGCGGCAGGAGCGCCGGGTCACCATGCCGCTGATCCCCGTGGCGCTGCTGCGTCAGCCTGCGATCTGGCGCGCGGACGCGATGGGTGCCTGCGTCGGCGCGACCGTCGTGTCCTGCGTGACGTTCATGCCGATCTACCTGCAGGTGGTGCGCGGGGCGCCGCCGGGCCGGGTCGGGCTGCTGCTGCTGCCGCTCACCGCCGGGCTGGCGTTCGGCTCGCTGCTGACCGGGCGGATGATCGCGCGGACCGGGCGGACCGCGGTGTTCCCGTCCTTCGGCCTGGTGTCCGTGACCGCGTGCTTGGTGTTCCTGGCGCTGGGCGCCGGTCTGCTGCCGACGGCGTGGCTGCCGGCGGTGTTCCTGGTGCTGTCGATGTCGCTCGGCACCACCATGCCGGTCGTGCAGACCACGGTGCAGATGGTGGCGGGACCGAAGAACCTGGGTGCCGCGTCCGCCTCGGTGCAGTTCTCCCGCTCCATCGGCGCGGCGCTGGGCACGGCGCTGGTCGGCGCAGTGCTGTTCGCCTGGCTCGCCGCGACCGACCCGGCGACCGCCGGGCTGTTCGCCGAGATCGTCGAGCGGGGCCCGGCGGTACTCGATCATGTGGACCCGGCCCGGCGCGCCGTGGCGGCGGCCGAGATCGGGTCGGCATTCCGCGCGGCGTTCCTGTGCATCGCGGCGTTCAGCGGGATTGGGCTGCTGCTGGCCTGGTCGCTGCCGGTGCGGCGGATCTAGGCCCGAATCCTTGATCCTGCTCCGGTCAGGGAAGCCACCGGGCAGCGCGCCGCCGCATCAGCCGGCGTCCCCCGTTTCCGCCAGCAGCCGCTCCAACACCTGCCGCGCATCCGCTGCGAGGGCGGGCACGCGCTCCCGGACGGTGTTCCATACAATCTCATTGTTCACCCGGTCATAGGCGTGCCGCAAGCGATTGCCCATGCCGCGGATGTCATTCCACGGATGACCCGGCATCAACTCGCCGGCCTGGTTGCCAAGACGGTGGGCCGCCTCGCACATCCTTTCCAGGCAGCGCTCCACGGCGTCCCGCGTACGCCCGTCCCGCTCGAAGTCGTCGCGGTCCATGCCAGCCAGGTAACCCTCGATGCGCTCCGCGTTCTCGACGATGTCGGCCAGGCTGTCGGCAGGGTCGTGCCTAGAAGGCACGCCGGCGGTCCCGCTCGATGCTGGCCCGCAGGCGCGGCTTCTCGACCGGCTCGGGCAGCAGGTCCACGCGCCTGTCAATGATCTCCGCGATGCGTCGCTCCAGCGCACCGAGGCGAAACAGGTCCATGCGGGTGCCAGGATCGAATTCGGCGGCAAGATCCACGTCGCTGTTGGCCGCATCATCACCGCGGGCGACGGAGCCGAACAAGGACAAGCGGCGAATGCCGGCGTTGCGCAATTCCACCTCGTGCGCGCGCAGGGCGACGATCACACGGTCGGCCAGACCCGTCGTCGTGCTGCTCGTCACGCGGCGTCTCCTTCACGCCACAACATAGCACGGCCAGGCGCGAACGTTACAATTTCGAATGCGGCCTGCGAGCGTAGCCCGACCTAGCGTACCTGCGTGCCGGCTGTCATGCCCGCATGAATGAGGACGCCAGGCCGAGCAATCAGGCGCTGATCAGCAGCGACAATCAGGCCAGCGCCTCCGCCAGATCCAGGTGGAACCGGTTGCCCGCCGTGGTTGCCTCGATGTGCCCGGCGCGGATCACCCAGTCGCCGAACCGCTCCCCGGGCTGCCGCGCCTTCGTATATTCGTGCAGCAAGGGCGTGAGCGCCTCCAGGATCGCCGTCTCGTCCACGTCCCGGCGATACAGCTTGTTCAGCCGGGTGCCGTCCGGCGCCGCGCCGAGATACAGGTTGTAGCGCCCCGGCCCGCGCCCGACCATGGCGATCTCCGCCAGGTATGGCCGCGCGCAGCCGTTGGGGCAGCCGGTCATGCGCAGCACGATGGGCTGGTCGCGCAGCCCGGCGTCCTCCATCACCGCGTCGAGCTTGGTGATCAGGCTCGGCAGGTAGCGCTCGCTCTCGGCCAGGGCCAGGCCGCAGGTCGGCAGCGCCACGCAGGCTATGGACGCCTGGCGCAGCGCCGACGCGCCCTCCTCCAGCCCGTGTTGCAGCAGCAGCGCGTGGATGCCTGCCTTGTCCTCGGGCGCCACGCCCGCGATGATCAGGTTCTGGTTCGCGGTCATCACGAACTCGCCCCGGTGCACGTCGGCGATGGCGCGCAGGCCCGACAGCAGGCGGCGGTCCGGCAGGTCGTGCACCCGGCCATTCTCGATGAACAGGCCGTATTGCCAGGTCCCGTCCGGCGACCGCGACCAGCCGTAGTGGTCGCCGGTGCCGGTGAACGCGGCGCCATGGGCGGGCGCCAGCCTATAGCCCAAGTGCTGCTCGACCTCGGTTCGGAAAGCGTCCACGCCCATGCGCTCTATGGTGTACTTCAACCGGGCGTGCTTGCGGACGCTGCGGTTGCCGTTGTCGCGCTGCACCCGGATCACCGCGTCGGCCACCGCCACCGCCTGATCGGGCGTGCAGAAGCCGATCACGTCGCCGGTGCGGGGGAAGGTGTCGGTCTCGCCATGGGTCATGCCCATGCCGCCGCCCACCGACACGTCATAGCCGATGACGGCGCCGTCCCGCTCGATGCTGATGAAGCCCAGGTCGTGCGCGAACACGTCCACGTCGTTCTGCGGCGGCACGGCGATGGCGATCTTGAACTTCCGCGGCAGGTAGGTCGTGCCATACAGCGGCTCCTCCTCCGGCTCGCCGCCCGCGATCCGCTCCTCGCCGAGCCACAGCTCGTGCCAGGCACGGGTCTTCGGCAGCAGGTCGTCGCTGAGCCGCTTGGCCAGCGCCAGCGCTTCCGCATGGGCCGGGCTGGCGTGCGGGTTCGACGTGCAGAGGACGTTGCGGTTCACGTCGCCACAGGCCGCGATGGTGTCGAGCAGCGCGTCGTTCACGGCGGACAGCGCGGGCCGCAGGTTGCCCTTGATGATGCCGTGATACTGGATCGTCTGCCGGGTGGTGAGGCGGATGGTGCCGTTGGCCCGCTCCCGCGCGATCTCGTTCAACTGCAGCCATTGTGCGGCGCTGACGCGCCCGCCGGGGATGCGGAGGCGGGCCATGAAGCTGACCGCCGGCTCCATGCGCTTGCGCCCGCGCTCCGCCCGCAGGTCGCGATCGTCCTGCTGGTAGAAGCCGTGGAACTTCGTCAGCTGCGTATCGTCCTCGGCCAGCGCGCCGGTGACGACGTTGTCCATTCCCTCGGCAATGGTGCCGCGCAGCGCGCGGCTGCGGGCCTTGATGCCCTCATTCTTGGACGGGGGCGGCAGGTTGGTGTCGGGCATGAAAGCCTCCGTTAATAGACGTCGAGCAGGTAGCGGCCCTGCTTCTTCATGGCGGCCAGGCGTTCCTCCGCGGCCTCCGCGGCGACGCCCGCCCCCTCGGAGATGATGTCGCGCAGCGCCGTGTGCACGTCGCGCGCCATGCGCGTCTGGTCGCCGCAGACATACAGCGTGGCCCCATCCTCGATCCACGCATGGAGGTCCCGCCGCGCGTCCCACATGCGGTGCTGCACGTACACCTTGGCGTCCTGGTCGCGGGAGAACGCCACGTCGATCCGACCCAGTACGCCGCGCTCGACCAGGTCCTGCCATTCAAGCTGATACAGGAAGTCGTGCGTGTAACGCTGGTCGCCGAAGAACAGCCAGCTCTTGCCCGTGAGGCCGGCGGCGTCGCGGTCCTGCATGAAGGCGCGGAACGGTGCCACCCCGGTGCCCGGCCCGATCATGACGATGGGCGTGGCCGGGTCGGCCGGCAGGCGGAAGTGCGGGTTGGCCTTGACGTGGACGCCGAGCCGGTCGCCAACCCGGCGCCGGTCCGCGATGTGGGTGGAGGCAACGCCGGCGCGGTCCCGCCCATGCGTCTGGTAGCGCACCGCGCCGACCAGCAGATGCGCCTCCTCGCCGACCATGGCCTGGCTGGACGCCACGGAATACAGCCGCGGCGGCAGCGGGCGCAGCAGCCCGGTGAGCTGCGCCGGCGTCAGGCGGTTCGGGAACGCGGTCAGCAGATCGACCACGTGTCGCCCCGGCAGGAACTCGGCAAGCTGCTCCGGGTCGCCCGCCAGGTCCTTGATGCTCG
>CAHJXG010000573.1 GCA_903644035.1 Rhodospirillales bacterium | reverse complement strand
GTGACCGGGACCAGCCCGGCCTGGATGCGCCGCCGCCATGGCCGCTCCCGCAGGCGGTGCCACGCCCCGGCCGTGACCCCGGTCAGCAGGCTGCTCGGCCCGATCATGCCGAGCGTCGCCGCGAGCGCCCCCGGCAGCCCCGCCACCCGCCAGCCCACCACGGTCGCAACCAGCATGTTGGGGCCGGGCGCCATCTGGGCGAGCGCGAACAGCGCCGCGAACTCGGACCGATCCATCCAGCCGTGCTGCACCACCAGCCGCTGCATCTCCGGCAGCACGGTGCTGACCCCGCCCACGGCCAGCAGCGACATCTGCGCGTAGCCGAGGGCGAGCCAGCCGACCTCGCTGCCGGGTCCGCTCACGCGGCGGCGCGGCGCTGCAGGAGGAGTGCGACGGGCACCAGGGTCAGCATGGTCGGCAGCAGCGGCAGGTGGGCGAGCGCGATGGCCGCGAACGCCGCGACCGCGATGGCGACGTCGAGGGGCCGGCTGCGCAGCGGCCAGGCGATCTTGCAGGCCGTCGCCAGGATCAGGCCGGACGCCGCCGCCGCGAGGCCGGCGAAGGCCTCCTGCACCAAGGGCAGCGTGCCGTAGCGCGCGTAGGCGCTGCCCAGCCCCATGACGATGGCCATGGGCGCCGCCAGCAGCCCGGCCAGCGCCGCCAGCGCCCCGGGCACGCCGCGGAACCGTGCGCCGACCGCGACCGTGAGGTTCACGGCGTTCGGCCCCGGCAGGAACTGGCACAGCGCCAGCAGCTCGGTGAACTCGGCCGCAGTGAGCCAGCGATGGCGCTCCACGATCATCCGGCGGAGCATCGGCAGCGCGCCGCCGAACGCCGTGACGCCGGTTGCCAGGAAGGCGAGGAACAGGGCGCGGCTGCCGGGCGGGCCGGCGTCGGGCGGGGCTGTGCGGGAAGACGTCACGCTCATGCCGCATGGTAGCGGCGGCGGCGGCAGGGGCCAACACGCAGGGCGCGAGACGGTGCCGGGCCGATCGGCTATGCTCCTGAAAAAGGAAACCGGCATGTCAGACTCCGCCCAAAGCTCCGCCCAGGCCTTCCTCGCCGCCCGTGATCTGCTGCTGCTGCATCGCCGGGACATCGAGGCGGCCCGGGCGGCGTTCCGCTGGCCGGCGCTCGGCCGGTTCAACTGGGCGCTGGATCACTTCGACCGCATGGCGGCGGGCAACGAGGCGTCGGCACTGCGCTTCGTCGCGCCGGGTGCGCCCGAGACCAGCATCAGCTTCGCGGCGCTGTCGGCCCGGTCGAACCAGGTCGCCAACCATCTCCGCGCTCTGGGCGTGCGGCGCGGCGACCGCATCCTGCTGCTGCTGGGCAACGTGCAGCCGCTGTGGGAGGCGATGCTGGCGGCGATGAAGCTCGGCGCCGTGGTGATCCCAGCGACCACCATGCTGACGGAGGACGACCTGCGCGACCGCTTCGTGCGCGGCCGGGTGCGCCACGTGATCGCAGCCGGCGAGCTGGCGCCGAAGTTCGCGGCCATCGCGGGCGACTACTCCCGCATCGCCGTGGGGGACGCCGCGGGCTGGCAGCGGTTCGAGGACGCCTACGCCGCCGACACGGCGTTCACGCCGGACGGGGAAACCTGGGCCACCGACCCGCTGCTGCTGTATTTCACCTCCGGCACCACGTCGAAGCCGAAGCTCGTGCTGCACAGCCATCAGAGCTACCCGGTCGGGCACCTTTCGACCATGTTCTGGATCGGGCTGCGGCCCGGCGACGTGCATCTCAACATCTCCTCGCCGGGCTGGGCGAAACATGCGTGGTCCAGCGTCTTCGCGCCGTGGAACGCCGGCGCCACCATCCTGATCCTGAACCAGCCGCGGTTCGACGTGGAGCATCTGCTGGCGGTGCTGGACCAGGCGCGGGTCACGACGTTCTGCGCGCCGCCCACGGTGTGGCGGATGCTGGTGCAGGCGGACCTCTCGGCGCACCCCGTGCACCTGACGGAGGCCGTGGCCGCCGGCGAGCCGCTGAACCCCGAGGTGATCGACCGGGTGCAGGCCGCCTGGGGCGTGTCGATCCGCGACGGCTACGGCCAGACCGAGACCACGCTGCAGATCGCCAACACGCCGGGCCAGACGGTCATGCCGGGGTCGATGGGCCGCCCGCTGCCGGGCTACGACGTGCGGCTGGTGGATGCCGATGGGATCGAGGCCGACGAGGGGGAGATCGCGCTCAGCCTCGACCCGGCGCCGCTCGGCCTGATGCAGGGCTACCTGCAGGAGGACGGCACGCTGCGTCCGCCGGAGGGTGGGCTGTATCGCACCGGCGACGTGGCGCTGCGCAACGCGGACGGCACGCTGACCTACGTGGGCCGCGCGGACGACGTGTTCAAATCGAGCGGCTACCGCATCAGCCCGTTCGAGCTGGAAAGCGTGCTGATCGAGCACGAGGCGGTGGCGGAGGCCGCGGTCGTCCCCTCTCCCGACCCGACGCGCACCGCGCTGCCGAAGGCGTTCGTGCTGCTGGCAGCGGGGTTCGAGCCGGATGCGGCGACGGCACGCAGCATCTTCGCGCACCTGCGCGCGCGGCTGGCGCCGTATAAGCGGGTGAAGCGGCTGGAGTTTGCGGAGTTGCCTAAAACGATTTCGGGCAAGATCAGGCGGGTGGAGTTGCGGCGTTTGGAGGCTGGGCGGCGGGCGAGTGGAACGGCCGGGACAACAGAGTTTTCGGAAGAGTAGAACTCAGGTGTGTTATGGTGATCAAAGGTGACACCTCTGGAGTGACCGTTCCGATTCCGATCTTATCGACCACAAGCGTTAAGCTTGACCCCGAGACAAAGGTCCGTGTGCAGCGGCTGGCGAAAGCACAGCGGCGGACGGCACACTGGATCATGCGGGAAGCCATCGAGCAGTACGTCGAGCGCGAGGGCGCGCGGGAGCGTCTGCGGCAGGATGCTCTTGCAGCCTGGGCCGACTACCAGGCCACCGGGGAGCATGTGACGGAAGAAGAGGCCGACGCTTGGCTTGCCCAGCTCGAAGCCGGTGAGGATGCCGATCCTCCAGAATGCCATAGCTGATTTGGACGCGGGCCGCGCTGAGCGACGTTGCCCGGCTTCGCGCCTTCCTCGTTCCAAAAAGCCCGGAGGCTGTATTTTGGACGGCGCAAAAGTCGTCATCGTGGCGGTGCGACATGGCCGTGAGGCGGGCTACGAACAGGAGCGCCCATAGAGGTACTCCCCATCACCCCACCAAATTCCCCGCCGTCCGCCCCGCCAGCACCGCATCAATCCCGTCCAGCACCAAATCCCCCATCGCGTCCCGCGTCGC
>CAHJXG010000572.1 GCA_903644035.1 Rhodospirillales bacterium | reverse complement strand
AGCCCGGCCGGGTGACGGTGCCGACGCCGGGGCCGGCGCGGAACACGACGCCGCCGCCGGGCGGGCCGGCAGAGACGCGCGCGAACACCAATGCCCCATGCGTCACGTCGGGGTCGTCGCCGGCGTCCTTGACCACGCCCGCCATGGCCGCGCCAGGCTCCAGCGCCGTCTCCGCCAGGGCGAACGACACGCGCTGCCCGCGTGGCAGGCCGATCTCGACCGGGTCCGGGAAGTCGCCGGTCAGCAGGGCGGTGAACGCGGCCTTCGCCGCCGCCGTGGCGCAGGCTCCGGTCGTCCAGCCCCGGCGCAGCGGTCGCACATCTTGCACGACGCGCAGTATAGGGACCAAACGCCATGACGCCGAGGGGCCTTGTGATCGGCGCGCCGCGATCCGGGTCCGGCAAGACGACCGTGACCCTGGCGCTGGTCGCGGCGCTGCGCCGCCGGGGCGTGGCGGTGCGGGCCGCCAAGTCCGGGCCTGACTACATCGACCCCGCCTTCCATGCCGTCGCCAGCGGCGCGCCCGTGCTGAACCTCGACAGCTGGGCGATGCCGCCGCCGCTGCTCGACCATTTGGCGAACGAGGCCGCGGCCGGGGCCGCGGTGTTGATCGTGGAGTCCGCCATGGGCCTGTTCGACGGCGTCGCCGGGCCGCCCGGGCGCACCGGGGCGGCGGCGGACCTCGCGGCGCGGCTGCGGCTTCCGGTGCTGCTGGTGCTCGACATCTCCGGCCAATCGCAGACGGCCGCCGCCGTCGCCCGTGGCTTTGCTTCCCACGACCCGGCCGTTGCCGTCTGCGGCGTCGTGCTGAACCGCGTCGGCAGCGAGCGGCACCGCATGGGTGCGGCGACCGCCATCGAGGCGATGGGCCTGCCCGTGCTCGGCGCCCTGCCGCGCGACCCTTCGCTGGCCCTGCCGGAACGCCATCTCGGTCTGGTGCAGGCGGCTGAGCACCCGGATTTGCCCGACCTCCTGCGCCGCCTGGCCGACAGAGCCGGGCAGCATCTGGACCTCGACGCGATCCTGCGGCACGCCGCACCCGTCGCCGTCCCTGCCGCATCCGGCGCCGCCTTGCCGCCGCCGGGCCAGTGCGTGGCGCTGGCGGCCGACGCCGCGTTCAGCTTCGTCTATGCCCACCTGATCCAAGGCTGGCGCCGTGCCGGGGCGGAGATCGTCCGCTTCTCGCCGCTCGCGGACGAGCCGCCGCCCGAGGGCTGCGATGTCTGCTGGCTGCCCGGCGGCTACCCGGAGCTGCATGCGGGGCGCCTCGCCGGCGCCGGGCGGTTCATGGCGGGCCTGGCCCGCTTCGCCCAGACCCGCCCGGTGCATGGCGAGTGCGGCGGCCACATGGTGCTGGGGCAGGGGATCGAGGACGCAGCCGGCACCCGTCACGCCATGGCCGGCCTGCTCGGGCACGAGACCAGCTTTGCGCGCCGCAAGATGCATCTGGGGTATCGCGAGGCGACGCTGCTGGCTGACTGCCCCATCGGCGCGGCGGCCAGCGTGGTCCGGGGGCATGAGTTCCACTATGCCAGCACGGTCGATCCCGGCGACGACGCGGCGCTCGCCGCGTTGCGGGATGCCGGGGGCAAAAGCCTGGGCCATGCCGGCGGGCGGCGCGGCCATGTCACCGGCAGCTTCTTCCACGTCATCGCTCCGGCCGCTGGTCCATGAGCTGCCTCGCCATCGAGGCGCTATGGATTTTGCGTTTTGGGCAACCGCCCGTAAAAACCTGCGTTCTGCCCCAATCATCAGAGGAGACACGGCGATGGCGGCTTCAGGCACTTTCAACGATGCGGCACAAGACGCCAAGGAGCAGATCGCGCAGCTCCGCGACCAGGTGCAGACCCTGATGGCCGAGCGGGTGACCCCGGCGCTCGCGAACGCCGCTGGAACCGCGGAGGATTATGCGCGGCAGGCCCGGGACCTGGCGTCCGACCAGACGGAGATGCTGTCGGACCATGTACGCGAGTCGCCGATCGTGGCCATCCTGATTGCGGCTGGCGCGGGCTACCTGCTCGGCCGCATCGCCCGCTAGCCCGATGCGCACGGTCGAGCTTGCGAAGGTCGCGGCCTCGGCGGAGGCGTTGCGCCTGCGCCGGGTCGCGCACCGGCAGGGCATGCGTGCGGCATATGGCGCCGGTGCCGCGGTGTTCGCCATCGCGGTGTTCGTGCTGCTGCACGTCGTTGCCTACAACGCGATGGTGCCGGGACTGTCGCCGCTCGTTGCCAGCCTGATCATATTGGGGGTTGACCTGATCGTGGCGGCGATCCTCGGCTACCTCGCATTGAGCAACAAGCCGGATGCGGTCGAGGATGAGGCGAAGATGATCCGCCAGCAGGCCATCGTGGAGCTGCGGAAGTCGATGACGGCCGTGGCACTGGCGGGCGAGGCGGCAAGCTTGCTGCTGCGGCGTCCCCGCACCGTCACCGTGGTGAGACCGCGCGGAACGGTGCGGCTCGCCGGCGAGTTGGCAGCGCGGCTGATGGCGCGGCGATAGGACGGCACTCATCGGTCGGGTGCTTCAAATGAGGATGCCCGGCCCATGACGCCGAACGACTCGCCCATCATCACCCGCCGCCAGGGGCGGATCGGACGGCTGACGGTCAATCGGCCTCGCGCCCTCAATGCGCTTGACCACGCGATGGTAGTGACGTTTCACAACGCGCTCATGACATGGCGTGACGATCCGGCTGTCGAGGCGGTTGTGGTCGAGGGGGCGGGTGAACGGGCGTTCTGCGCCGGTGGCGACATCCGCCGGGTTCGCGACCTGACCCTGGCCGGAGACTATGCAGGCATCGAGGCGTTCTTCGCCGACGAGTATGCGCTGAACGCCGCAATCGCACGTTATCCGAAACCCTATGTCGCGTTGATCGGCGGCCTCTGCATGGGCGGCGGCATGGGGCTGTCCGTTCATGGAAGCCACCGCGTGGTGACCGATACGACCGTGATGGCGATGCCGGAAACCAATATCGGCTTCTTCCCCGACGTTGGCGCGAGCTTCTTCCTCTCCAGGCTGCAGGTAGGCCAGGGCATGTTCCTGGCGCTGACGGGTGCCCGGGTGCAGGGAGCTGAGGCGGTCGGTGTGGGCCTGGCCACGCACCATGTCACCAATGACCGGTTGGCCACACTTGCCGACGAGATGGCTCAGGACGGAGTCGCTGCACTTGCCAACATGGCTCAGCCGCCGTCGGCAGGTTCAAAGCCTGGGCAGGAGGAGCTTCTCGCCTGTTTCGCTGCCAGTTCCGTTGCAGATATCCTGGCTCGCTTGGAGACGCTGGACAGCATATCCGCGCGGGAGGCGCTGACGACCCTTCGGTCGGTCTCGCCGACCGCCGTGCTGTGGACGTTCGAGCTGATGCGGCTCGGTGCGACCCGCACGCTCGAGCAATGTCAGGCCCTTGAGCTTGCGCTCACCCGCCATGCCGTCCGGCACCCCGACTTTGCGGAGGGAGTGCGCGCGATGGTCGTCGACAAGGATCGCCAGCCCCGCTGGTCGCCGGCAAGGATCGAGGACGTCCCAATCGGCGACGTCCGCGCGATGTTTCGTCAACTCGGCGACAGCTGAATCACAGCGTGCCGCCAGAGAGCGGGGCTTTAGGCCCCGCTCTCCGGTGTTTGGTTAGGCCGCACGGCTCATGTGGATCGCCTTCCAGACCTTCTCCGGGGTGGCCGGCATGTCGATGCTCTTCACC
>CAHJXG010000571.1 GCA_903644035.1 Rhodospirillales bacterium | reverse complement strand
AGCCGCGCCGTCCGCACCCCGCCATAGGCGGACAGCCCGACCTCGTCCGCCCCCGCCTCCCGCGACGCCCGCACCACGGCGTTGGTCAGCACGCAGATCGGTCGGTCGAGCGGCGGCAGCATCGCCACGAACAGCACCCCCCGCGCCCCCCGCAGCAGGTCCCCCACCTGCAGGTAGGCGCTGTCGAAGACACCCCGCAGCGCCCGCTCGTACCCCGCCGGCCGCCGATACCCGGGGTCCCCCCCATCAAACGCCGCCGGCAGCCGCAGGAACCGCAGCTCCGGCCGCAGGGGATCACCCGCCCCCCGCGGCCGGTACGCGTCGTACGGCGTCCCGAACACCCGGGCCGCCATCCCCATCCCCCGGCTCACCCGGTCGGAAAGCGTCGCTGCGTCCATCGTGCCCTCACACCACCAGAACCACGGAGGACCCGCCCGAGAGCGCGCCGCCCGGCGACACCCCCAGGAAGGCGCACAGCCGCCGCCGCCACTGGTCGAACAGCCGCTCCCGGTCCGCCAGCTCCCGCGGGTTCCGCACCCACCCGGCGGCGGACGCGGTGTCCAGCCCCGCGCCCGTCTCCGGGATCGCCTGCTCCAGCCCAGCGAGCGTCGCCAGGTACTGACGCAGCACCGCCTCTTCCGCCCCCGACAGGTTGCTCAGCCGGTACTCGACCGCGCCCCCCGCCTGGACCGCCCCCCAGCTCATGGACCCCGACAGGTCCGCCCCATGCGCGGGATAGCCCAGGAACCGCCGCGCATCCGTCCGCTCCCGGTCGTTCAGCATGGGCCTGCCCCCCTAGCCCACATGCTCCACCATCACCGCGCGCTTGTACGCCGCGTTGGTCGCCGTCGGCACGACGCTCGGGTTGGTCAGCGTGTCAGACGGCGCGCAGAAGCCGCCGATCCAGTACCAGCTCTGCGCGATGATCTGCTGCAGCCGGTCCAGCGGCTCGCGCGTCACCATGCAGATGCCGTCGACCATGTGGATGATGCTGTCCGCCGGCGCCACGTCCTGCGCCGCCATGCCCGCGAAGTCGCCCTCGATCAGCGCCCCCTGCCCCACCACGATCGGACGCCGCACCACGACCCCCGGCAGCGTCGGGTGCGGCTGCACGTACGCCTCCGTCGTCGGGATGAAGCGCAGCCCCAGGAAGTTGTTCACCATGCCCGTGGCGAACACCTGGTTGGCGCTGGTCGCCCCCTGGAACAGCTGCCGGAAATCCGCATCCGCGAACAGCTGCCGCGCGCTCACCGGGTCGAGGTAGCAGTTGTAGGACCCGGCGATGTCCGGCACCGCGTTCAGCCGCAGCTTGCTGACGGCATCCAGCAGCACGCTCACCGTCAGCTCGTCCCCCGCCTGCAACGCCGCCGTGGTCCCCCGCCCGCCGGGCCGCGCCACGACGCTCGCATTCGCCGCCTGCACCGCGTTGCCCAGCGCCCCGTCCGACACGCTGACGTTGGAGGAGCACGTCAGCGTCCCCGAGATCCCCCCAGGCGTCGTGGAGGCGTTCACCCCGTCCGCCGTCGTCCCCACCACGGTGTAGACCCCGGACCCGATGGTGACCGTCAGGCTCGTGGTCCCGCCCACCGGCCCCTGCACCCCGTTCACGAACGCCGTGGTGAAGCCCCGCAGGTCATCGACCGCCACCACCGGCCCCGCCGAACCCAACGCCACCCGAACCCGCGTGTTCCCCCCGAAATACGGCGCAAACAGCGCGTTCCGCGCCAGCTCGTCCAGGCTGCGCGCCGCCTGCTCCCCGTTGATCGCCGCGTTCTGCAGGAACTGCCCCGCGATCCCCACCCGCGACGTCACCATGTTCAGGTCGGTCGTCGCCGCGTAATGGTTGATGGTGATGGTGAACTGCTCCACCCCCCACCCCTGCGGCGTCAGCCCGTTGTCGAAGTTGGTGTTGGTCGCCGCCGGCAGCGGCGTGGTGACGGAGGGCTTCAGCCCCGCCCGCGTCTTGGTCAGCGTCTCCCCGATCCCCACCGCGAACTCCTGCCGGTCCGCGCAGGCCCGGTAGCCCAGCCGCGAGCTCATCGCCTGCTGGAACTCCCGCTCCAGGAAGCCCTGCTGGATGATCGGCTGCAGGATCGCCGGAAAGTTCTGGATGCCCATTGATGTCGCCTTTGTGCCAACGGAAAAAGCCCGCCGCGGCGAATGCCGGGCGGGTTGGATCAGTGACGTGTTAGATGTTCAGCCGCGCCGCGCGGGCACCGCCATCCTAGGAAAGAGTCATCGAATTCCCGGGGCGCCCGCGCAAGCTTTTTTTCCTTTCAAAGCAAGTTTTCTTAACGACGGGTGTTTTGCAGTCCCGCCTGGCCTCCCCTCCCTCCGCAGCGCAGAGGGACGCCCCGTTCACGTCGTGCGGCGGGGTGCAAGACTGTTGCTGGCGCAGCATCGGTGGATCGGTGCCTCAAACTCGACGGCGTCAAGCCGCGCCACGCTCTCGGCGCCCAGCAGCAGCGGAGTGGCAGGCCAGCCGCCATCGGGATTGCGGCGCAGCAACTCCACCAAGATTGACCCCGCGGGTTCATATCCTCCGAATCGTCGCCCTGGTTTAACCGCTCTTGCAACAGCGTCGGGGGCAACATGAGTGAGGACTGCGTCCATCTGGTGTTCGACAAGGCGCTCCCTTTCGAGACATTGCAGCATTGGCCGGGGGAGGATTGGGAAAAGCGCGGCCCTCGACTGCTGCGGGATCTTTCCCTGGCAGCCAGGCCCGTCGTCCTTCGGACGGGCCGCCAGGCGTCGCAGCCCCGGCGGCTGGACAGGCTGCGCGATGTGCACCTGACTTGGGCCACGTTCTTCATCGCAGGCGATTGCTGCGCGTCCATCTACAACGATCCTCGGACCGCCGTGGCCGGCATCGTGGGCTGGCCGGGCTTGGCGGAGACGGCGGGCATTCACCGCCGCGGGCAGCATTTTGCCGTCCCAAGATCCCGCCTGCGCAACGCGGCCCCTGTTGCCGGTCGAACGATGTTCGCATCGTCGGATGAGCCGCACAACTGGGGCATGTGGCTGCTTTGCGTGCTGCCCGCGGTCGTCCATTTCGTGGAGAACAGGCAGGCATACGACAAACTATTCATCTATGCCGATCATCCCAACATGCGGGCCATGCTGCGGCTGCTTGGCCTCAAGGCCGCCGACGTGGTTTTTCAGGATGTCAGCCGGGCTTATCATTTCGAGAGCATCGACGTGTTCCGGCAGCCGCAGCGAGAGTTTTCCGTCGGGTCCGAAGCCAAAACGATGTTCGCCAAGCTGCGCGAGGCGGTGGCGGGCAGCATCGTCGTGCCGAGCGCCCACCATCTCTACTTCGGCCGTCGCCGCTGGACGTCCGAAACGGGCGGCTACCGGGCGTTGACCAACGAGGACGAACTGATCGCGCGCCTCGTCGCCATGGGATACAGCTCGGTCGATCTGGAATGCCTGGGGCCGGAGGAGCAGATCGAATTGTTCGGGTCACAAAGACGGATCGTGGTCCTAGGTGGGGCCGGACTGTTCAATACGGTGTTCTGCAAGCCGGGCACCCGTGTCATCACCATCGAATCGACCCCTAACCACATCGAGAACCACTCGACGCTCCTGTCGAGCATGGAGGCCGACTACGGGATCATCCTCGGGCAAGTCGATGAGAGCGACCCGGCATCTTACAACAAGCGATGGACGGTGGACGTCGAACGCACGACGGCCACCATCGCCGAGTTCATGAGCTGACAGCTCCGCCTCAGCATCGCTGCCGAAGCATGGTTGATCAAGGAACAATGCTCAGCGTCGTCCCATTGCGCCAAACTCGCCCACTCGCAAGACCAGACGCGCTTGTGGGCAATCCTGACAAAGCCACATTTCCGTTGGAAACAGAGAACGTCGGCACGTTTACGCCCGTTGAATACACAGACATCGCCAGATTGCCACCAACCACGACTTCGTAGGCCGAGGTCGCAGGGTTGTACTGCGTGTAGGTTGTGCCGACCGCGACCTTTGCCGGGTTTGAGAACCCGTCTGGGAAAGCGGTCGCATTTAGATACGTCCGCTGTCCCGCGGCTTGCGTCCAGACAGCTTTGTTGGGCCCGCTGATTGTCGACGTCGTATCGATAACATTATTCCAGAGACCAACCGTCTGAAGAGCTGCATCCACCGGTTTCGTCCCGCCTGTTTGCAGCCGAAAAGCGAGCCACCAGGCACCTTTTGCCCCTGTGTTGTTCGTCCGGGTGAAGTTGCGAACGGTGCTGCTGACCGCAACATCATACCCTGTGCCGCCAAACCCGCCATCGTCATGCGTGAACTCGTCCACCTCTTGATACGTGCCGTCCGAGAACGAGAAGAACTGGCCTCCCGTGCCTAATATGGCAGGATTGGCCAGGAAATGCGTGCTGCCGGCTTTTGTGCCTTGAACAAATCCATTTATGAATGTGCCGTAGATGTCGCCCTGTGCCGTCGTGCTGGTTCCCACGTTCATGTATTGAGCAGCGACACCCGTCCTGCCTCCGGCCTGGTCGTTGGTTGCCTGATTCCACCCGCTCTCATTGATCAGTGAAAGAAGCATAGCGCTGTTTTCTTGATGCAAAACGTAGTTAGTCGTTGGCTGCGTCAGCGTGGCCGTCCCTCGGATGTGATGCTCGATTGCGAGCTGGACAGTGCTCAAATCGCCTGTGAAGTCACCCGGAGAACCATACGCGGTGGGAGCGGACGTGCGGGTTGCCGCAAGGTGGCCACGGTGCAGCGCCGCCCCTAGTTGAGACGCCTGCATGGCATCGAATACTTGTGATACAGTACAGCTGCGCGCAACTCCTGACTGATTGCATGTGAATGTTTCTGCGCCTGTAAGCGGCGATATGGCAGATTGACCCCACGCCAGCGTTGGCAAAAGAAAAAGCAAAACGGGTGAAACACGCATAATGTTCCTCACAATCATGCAATTTGAACACAGAACCTGTGTAGTAAGATTAACAATTACTGCTTTGGAAGTGCAGCATGTTTCTGCGCCGCCATAAAAGCATTGCCCAGCTCTCGGTAGACAACAGCCGCCATTTCGTCAGATGACACACGACCTCCGAGATAAAGCATTGCGTCCCGGACATCGCGGGTCGGAACAAGGATCATGTCCGGTGATGGTGGTGAGGGTGAAGCGGCCGGCGCCGGGCTCACGGTCTCGGCTTTTGCCTCCGTGGTCCGTGCTGGTTCCTCCGCCGAAGCGCTGCCAATGCTGTAAGCGAGCAGCAATACGGACAGAATCATAGTGTGCTTGGCAATATGCATATTGATCTTTCCTGATCGATGGTTGAAGGCGAATAACGCCGCCCCCAACAGGTCAGCAGATGAAAGCAATTCTTGCTGATCCCGGCCGCGCCTCACCAGCCGACAAGGCCGCCGGGTTAGGGCGCTCAATCCCTTCGCTCGGCTTCAGGCGCCCCACACTCATGCCGATTGCCCGCCGCCCCTACCGCCGCCGCAGCAGCTCCGCCCGGGCCGCCCGCCACTCGTCTTCCGACATCTCCATCGCCGTCCGCGCCTTGGGCGGCGCCGCCACCGGCGCCCGCCCGGCGCTGCTGCTGCTCACCCCCCCGCGCCCGAACAGCCAAGGCTTCGCCTCCCGCATCCGCGCGATCAGCTCCCCCGCCCCCTCGATCCCGTCCGGCCCCAGCACCAGCCCCGACACATCCAGCAGCCGAACCCCGTCAAGATCGACCATGCCCGCCCGCACTGCCTCGGTCCGCAGCTCCGCCTGCACCAGCCGCGCCCGCAGCGCCGCGACCTCTTCCGACACCTCGATTTCGCCCACGTCCTCGCTCATGCCGCTCTCCCTTCACGATCCACCCGGGCCTGCTCGCCCGCCACGTCCACCAGGCCCCAATCCGCCGCCAGCAGCCGCCGCGCCGTCTCCCGGCTCAACTGCCCGGCCTCCACCAGCGCCACCAGCGTCGCCGCGTCCCGAGACCGGTCCTCGCTCGTCACGGGATACCAGGGCGGCCAGGTCAGCCGCAGGTCCGCCGCCGCATCCAGCGCCCCCCCCCCCCCCCCCCCCCCCCC
>CAHJXG010000570.1 GCA_903644035.1 Rhodospirillales bacterium | reverse complement strand
TATGCCGTTCTGGTGCGGTGGCGGGCGCCGGAGGTGTGGGGCGCGCTGCGGGACCGCGTGATGGCCGCGTTGCGCCGCAGCACGGCCGCTTGAACCCCGGGCGCGCCGGGTCCGCCGGCCCGGCCATCGCCCGGAACCCGGGTGGCCCCGCATCCCACCAGCCTGGAGACGCCCGATGGCGGACCGGATAGCCCAGGGCATCGCCTGGTGCTCGACACGCACGGGGGCGGTCCTCTCGGCGCTCCTGGTCAGCATCGCGGCGGCGTGGTTCGCCCTGCCCGCCGCCTCCGTCACCTACTCGGAAGGCTTTCAGCCCCAGGTGGTCATCAACGCCCATGCGCTCGCGATGGGCGACTTGCGGTTCAGCGACATGCTGTATCCCTTCAGCGGGCGGTTCTTCCTCCTGACCCGGCTCGGGACGAGCCTCGGCGTGCTGGGGCTGCAGCGCCTCGGCGACCTGTCCGGCCTGGCCGCCCTCCGGGTCATCGGCATCGGCTCGCTCGTGATGCTGGTGGCGGCGCTGCTGGCGCTGCTCTGGCGGGTGTACCGGGTCGGCTTCGCCCGCGCCCTGCTGTGCTGCGTGCTGTTCCCGCCGATCTTCGAATCCGCCTATCTTCCGAACGACAACATGCCATCCGCCGCGTTGGCCTGCCTGGCCCTGCTGCTGTTCTGGACCCGTCCGACCCTCCCCCGGACCGTCGCGACGGGGCTGCTGCTCGGGGTGGCCGTGCTGGTGCGGCTCGATGCGGCGCTGATCGCCCCCGCCTTTGCCATCCTCCTGCTGACCGAGGTGGAGGGATGGTGCGCGCGGGCGGTCCGGGCCTGCATCGCCGGCGTGCTCGTCCTGGCGGTTCCGATCGTGGCGTATCGGCTGTGCGGCCTGTCGTTCCTGGACACCTTCGCCGCGGTGAGCCGGGCCACGCTGCTGTGGGACAGGCCGCAGCGGCCCCTGCACAACGACGCGCTGACCCTGCTCCATGCCGTCACCGCCCTGGGAGGGCTGGCCTGGCTGCTGGGCGTCGTCTCGTTCGCACGGGGGCGGCGGTGGCGGGATCTTGGCCTGGCCGTGCTCGTCCCGGCGCTCTACATCGCCGCCTACCGGTCGCAGCTGGTCGAGGGACGCTACCTGCTGCCGCTGTCGCCGTTCATCCTCCTGGCGTTGGCGGAGGGGCTGCGGTCGGTCGGCTCCCTGCCCCGTTGGGAACGGAGGGCCGCGCTGGCCGGGCTGGCGGCGGGCCTGGCGATCTGGCTCATGCCCCCGCCCTCGGCGCTGAGGCGGTCGCTTGCCGCCGACGATGAAGGTCCGCGGCTTGTGCTGGGCCGGGCCTGGAACCCGGTCCCGACGCTCTGGTGGCAGGGCCGGCTGCGGGAGGGCCGGGCGGCGGTGGCCGCAGAGATCGAGCGGGTGGCCACCCTGCCCGATCCGGTCATCGTCACGGGCTACTGGACCGGGGACCGCCTGGCCGCTCTGTCCCTGCTGGAGCAGGGCTTCGCCGCCTCGCCGGGCCGGGTGCCGGAGGCGTGCCGGGGCATCGCGGAGACCTGGGTCCGCGGCCCGTCCGCGGTGCTGCTCGTCCGGACCCATATCCCGTTCCTGCATCAGAGCGAGTGGATGACCTGGCAGGACGTGGGCCTGCCATGCGTGCAGGGGGCACGGCCCCATGCCGGCCCGGTGCTGGTCGTCAACTCGGGACCGCTGAATGGGCTGACGGCCGCGTCCGACGCGCCGGGCCTCGCGTTCTCGGCGGCGCAGGGCGGGCTGCCGCCGCTCGTTCCCGGCATGGCGTCGCTGCTCTCCGGCCTCTCCGTCGCGTTGCTGCCGCTCGGCAGCGTGTCGGCCGCGCTGGAGGCGCCGCAGACGCCCGAGGAGCGGCAGGCCGCCATCGCGGCCATCACAAGTCGTTCAACCCTGTTGCGGTAAACCCAGTCCGAACAGCCCGCTCGGCGCGGCACGCCATCCCGAAGGTCCAACGGCCGCGGACAGGAACTTGTAAAGCTGCGCCGTGCAGTCACATCCCCGTCTCCGCACGAAAAAGGGAGGACAGAACAGACAGCGTCGCAGAGGGCAGTCGTTTGCCTTGAGTGGCGCCGCAATATCGAAGCCTACTCGCTTGTTGGGGTTTAATGATGGTCAGGTTACATCACTGATGCTCCAACCCAGACCAGGTGCACCGAGCAGCAGTGTCGCCCCACATCGTTTGGACCGACGCTGAATGTTCAGAATTGAACAGTATTCCCGCGCGTTCACATGGATGGTCCCGGTCGCCAGGCCCCGGGGGTCAATCATGCTGAGCACCCGCGCGCTGCTGATCGCCGTTCCATTGGTGGCCGTCGCCATTTCGTTGCCGTCGCATCAAGTCTCGAGCGCCTTTCCCGCGCTGCCTGGCGCCTGGGCGGCGGTGCTCGCGGCGGCCGTCCTCTACGGCTTCGCTCACGCGCTCCGCGCGGCACGGCTGGCGCTGCTGGCGGCGCCGGCGCTCAACATGCACGTGCGGACCGTCGTGCTCCTGCATTTCCACACGGCGCCCGTGTCCTTCATCGTGCCCTTCAAGCTCGGCGAGCTCTACCGTTGGCAGCAGCTGGCCTGGCTGTCCCGGAACCCGGGCGGCTCGCTCCTGATCGTGCTGATGGACCGTATGCTGGACGCCCTCGTCCTGTTGCTGGCACTGGCGGCGGTGGCCGGCTTCGGCGGCCGGCTACCGCCCGGCACGGCCGCCATCGCGGGCCTGCTCGCCTTTGCCACCGTGCTGGGCCTGTTCGTCGTGCTGGTCGCGCCGGGCTGCCTGGAGGCGCTGCAGGCCTACATCCTGCAGAACCACTCGGCCCCGCGCGCCCGCCGGGTGCTGCGCATCGTCGACGCGTCGCGGTTGATGATCAGCAGCGTGCGGGAGCGCCTGCACGGCAACCTCATGCTCCTGCTGTCCCTTTCCGCTGTGATCTGGGTGATCGAGAGCGGCATGATCGTGCTGCTCGCGCAGCAGGCGGGCTTCGGCGCGTTCCTGCCGTCCTTCGCCCAGACGCTGTTCCCGCAGCATCCGGACGGGACGACGCTTGAGGTCGCGAGCCTGTACAGGCTCACCTGCCTGCTCACCCTCCTGCCGCTCTGGGGCGTCGCCACGGCCCTCTATCTCACGCGCATCCGCTCCCCGCTGCGGACCGTCCCCGCCTTCACGCCGTCCTTCTCGGCCCGGCGAACCCGGCGGCTCCATCTCCGCGTCACGGCCAAGACGCTGTGAACCGGCCTGTCACCGTCATCTACGACGACCGGCGGACGCCCCCCTCCGACATCAACGCCATCATCGGCGCCACGCGCTTCTCGGGCATCCTGCGCAAGCGCCTGTCGCTGGGCGAGGAGGTCCGCCGCTCCTGCGTGGAGGGCGGCGCCGCAGACCTGTTCCACCTGGTCGATGAGCGCGACGCCCACCACCTGGCGGAGCTGATCGAGGACGGCCAGCCGAACCACACCTTCCTGCGCCTGCCGTCCTTCCTGATGCCCGCCCGGCCCGGCGGCCTGCCCGCGGCGATCGACAAGGGCCGCCACATCCTGCAATCCATCCTGCTCGCCCCGGTGTTCGACGACGACGCCGCCGCGATCCTGACCGCGCCGGACGCCATCGCCCTGCTCCGCGCCCGCGGCCCGGCCAGCATCCGAGAGCTGGCCATCAGCCTCGCCGCCGAGCACCCGACCATGCTCGACCATTTCGGCTTCGTCGATCTGCGCCGTCCGGAGGCGTTCCTGGCCTTCATGAGCGACGCGACCGAGGCCCGGCACTTCAACACCACGGCGCGGGTGGGCGCCGTGTTTCGCAAGGCGTCCACCAACCGCGTCAAGATGGCGCGGGAGTACGGCTTCTTCCACGTCGTGCCGGAGCGGCTGAAGGCGTTCCTGCTGCCCACCTTCGACTTCACGGAGGACGAGGAGCGCGCCGGCTACTCGATGGAGCGCCTCAACGTCCCCGACGCGGCGCTGCAGTTCATCCACTTCGCGTTCGACGAGCGCTCCTTCGCCACCTTGGTGGGCCGCTTCTTCGATTTCCTCAGCGCGCGGCCCACCCAGGAGATCGGCGTCGCCGCCATGCGGGAGCAGGCGGAGCGCGACATCCTGGGCAAGATGAACGAGCGCCTGGCCGAGTGCCTGGCGAGCGACATCGGCCGCCAGCTCGACCGGGTGCTGGAGGCGTCCGGCCCGCTCGGCGGGCTGCGGGCCATGCAGGCGCGGGCCGACGTGCTGGTCCGGGAGGCCATCCGGCGCGACCCGTCCTCGGCGCTCGCCATCGGGCACGGCGACCCCTGCTTCTCCAACATCCTGTTCGACCGGCGCATCGGCATGTTCCGCCTGATCGACCCCCGCGGCGCCCGCACGCTGGACGAGGCCTGGATGCACCCGCTCTACGACCTGGCCAAGTTCAGCCACTCGGCCATGGGCGGATACGACTTCGTCAACAACGACCTGTTCGACTGCGCGCTCGACGAGGAGCTCAAGCTGCAGCTGACGCTCGAAAGCGGCGGCCCGCCGCATCGGAGCCGGGAGACCTTCAAGGAGCGGGTCGAGGAGGAGCATTCCCTGTTCGTCATCCGCGCCTACGAGCTGTCGCTGTTCATGTCGATGCTGCCGCTGCACATGGACCATCCGCGCAAGCTGGCCGGGTTCGCCCTGATCGCCTGCCACCTCATTCAAGATCTGGAGGCCGCGCGATGATCGCCGGGAGCAAGGTGCTGGTCGTGGACGTGGACGGGACGCTGTGCCCGATCAAGGCGGCGCATGAACGCTACCAGGACCTGCAGCCGGAGCCGCTGCTGCTGGCGCGGCTGCAGAGCATGGCCGCGGACGGCTGGCGCATCGTGATCCAGTCGGCCCGGGGAATGCGCAGCCATGACGGCAATTCCGGCGAGATCAGCGCGCGCGTCCTTCCGGTGCTGATCGAATGGCTGCAACGCCACGAGGTGCCGTTCCACGAGGTCCACGTCGCCAAGCCCTGGCCCGGCGACAACGGCTTCTACATCGACGACCGCTCGGTCCGCCCGCGGGAGTTCATCGAGAACTCGCTCGACGCGCTGGACCGGCTCTGCGCCCGGGACCGCCTGGCGAAGGACGGGCAGTGCCAGGAGTAGTCGCCGTCACCATGGCCGGCTTCGGATCGCGCTTCGCCGCCGCCGGCTACACGCAGCCGAAGTATCGGATCGAGGCGCTGGGGCTGCCGCTGTTCGACTGGTCCATGGCGGCGCTGCGGGAGTTCAAGGAGGCGGGATGGCGCTTCTCCTTCGCCGTGCGCCGGGCCGACGCATCGGCCGGGTTCATCCGCGAGCGCTGCGGCCGCCTCGGCATCGCGGTCGACCGGCTGCTGGAACTCGACGCGCCGACGGACGGGCAGGCGACGACGGCGCTGATGCTGGCGGAGGCGGCCGGCGCGGGCGCGTTCGCCGTGTTCAACATCGACACCTTCGTCCGCCCGGACGTGATCCGCCCTGCGCTGATCCCCGAGGGGTGCGACGGCTGGGTGCCCTGCTTCCCGGGCCTTGGGGACGCATGGTCGTTCGCGCGCCTGGGCGAGGATGGGCGGGTGGTGGAACTGCGCGAGAAGGCCCGGATCTCGCCGCACGCCACCGTGGGCCTGTACTGGTTCCGCTCCGCCGCGCTCTATGCCGACAGCTATGCCGCCTACTTCGGGACGGGCGGGCGCGAGGAGAAGGGTGAGCGCTACGTCGCCCCGCTCTACAACCAGATCATCCTTCAGGGCGGCCAGGTCAGGGTGGCGCAGCTCGACCTGGCGGATGTGGGCCTTCTGGGAACGCCGGCGCAGGTCGAGGAGTTCGTGCGCGCCCCCCCTGCCGCGGCCCTGGCGCTTGCAGGCCAGCACGGCTGAGGGTCGCCCCGCCTCCATGCCACCGACATTCGGCGGCCCCCACGGATCGATCCCGGCCCAAGGATCGTCCCAAAAGGCAGAGCAACGAAAGGCCTCATGGCACGACAGCAGGATTTGACCATCGAGAAACGGCCCGGACGCGCCGCGGCACGCAGCGGATGGCTGTTGCGGGCGCTTGTCGCCGTCCCAGCCGCCTACCTCGTCAGTCCCGTCCTGTTTTCGCAGCATCTTGAGGGCTACACGGCGAATCTGCGTTCCATCGCGCTCGTCTGGGATCAGGGCAGGCTTGCGGACTTCGACACGATCACGCCGATCATCGTTCAGTACCTGTTCGCGACCCGGTCCGGGATCATCCTGCTGCTGGACTTCGTTGACCGGGCGTTCGGGCATCCCGGCGACGCCGGGTTCCGCGGCCTTGTCATCGCGAGCTTCCTGCTGCTCGCCTCGTCCTCCGTGGTCATCGCCCAACGCTGGGGCAGGCTCGGCGCCGCGACCTGCGCGGTCGGCTTCATCGCCATGCCGGGCCTGGTCGATATCGGGTCCTTCTTCAACGACAACATCATCTCCGCGGCGCTTGGCGCCGCTGCGCTCGCCGCGGTGTCTCGATCCGGCTCGACCCGGACGTGCGTGGCGTCGGGGCTTCTGCTTGGGGCGGCCACCCTTTGCCGGACGGATGCCCTGGTGCTGTGCCCCGCCGTCGCCGGAATGGTCTGGCTGCGGCACGGCCGATGGGCGCCGCTGCTCGTGCGCGGCGTTGCGGTCACGGCCGGGTTCCTGCTCATCTCCATCGCGGCTTACGGGATCACCGGCACGACGCTGATCGGCGCGCTGCACATCCCGGCTCAGTTCGTGCCCCCGCGGATCGGCATCGCGTTCCGGCTGACCGTCTTCGAGCTGTTCATGGGGGTGCCGGCCCTTGTGCTGCTCTGCATCGGCGGCGTGCTGAACCTGCGGCGCCACGTCATGGACAGCTTCGACCTGCGCTGGAGCCTGCTCTTCCTCGTCTATCCAGCGTTCATCCTGGGCGTCGCCGTGCTTCGGCTCTCCACCGAGGTGCGCTACATCTATCCCCTGCTCGCGCCGTTCTGCCTCGTGCACGTCGGACGCGGGCTGGAGCACCTGCTGGCGCTTGTGGGCAGGCAAGGGTGGCCGCGCCGCCTCGGCATCGCGCTCGCAGGCGCGCTTGTTCTGGTGTCCGTCATCCCGCCCGATGGCTTCGTGCGGGACGGGCCGCACGCCAGGGTCGGCCGGCTGTGGATGCCGCTCCTCTGGTTCCGGTGGCAGGCCTCGGTGGCGCGCTCGTTGCAGCGGGTGGATGGCCTCGCCGCGAAGGCCGACACCGAGCCGCGGCTGCTCGTGCTCAGCACGCACTTCAATGACGAGTACTTCCTCAGGCTGCGCCTGCTGGAGCATGGCTTTGAGGCGCGGTCAGCCGAACGCGAGTTCCCAGGCTGCCAGGGCGGCTTCTCCGTCTATGCCAAGCCCGGCCATCGGACGCTGCATTTGCGCACGGAAAACCAATACGGCTTCGCGTCATCTGTCGCGAACGTCGTCGTCCGGTCCGTGCAGATCCAGCGCGCCCTGCAATGCCCGGCGGCATGGGACTTCGACAGCGCCCAACTGGCGTTTGCGGGAGAGGATGTCCGGGTCAACACGCTTCCGCTCGACCCCATGCTGTTCCACGCGATCCTCCCCAGGCTGCCTCCGGTCTCCGCCCTCAGCACCACCTTCGGGCTGCGCACCATCCTCTTTCCCGACGCTCCCCTTCGTGAGGCGCCATCGGACGCGCTGCGTGGGGAGGCGAGGATGAGTGACATCCATGTCACCGCGCTCAGCAGGCCCGAGCTTGAGAGCATCAAGGCCAGCGCCGACCAGGTCATGGCCGACTTCAACGTCGACGGGGAGCCGCGGCCGTTCACCTACGAGGACTTCAAGGCGCTCTACCGCGCGCGCCCCTGAAGCAGCCTGCCCCACACCCCACCCATCCTCACGGGAACACCGATGGCGCGCATCCTCATCACCGGCTCCTCCGACGGCCTCGGCCGCATGGCCGCCCGCCT
>CAHJXG010000569.1 GCA_903644035.1 Rhodospirillales bacterium | reverse complement strand
GTCGACCGGGCGCTCGACCTGGTGGGCGCCCGCGACCTGGCCCGGCGCCCGCTGACCGAGACCTCCGGCGGCGAGCGGCAGCGCCTGCTGCTGGCCCAGGCGCTGATCGGGCGCCCGCGCCTGCTCCTGCTGGACGAGCCGCTGATCAGCCTCGACCCGCATCACCAGCGCGGCGTGGTGGAGCTGGCGCGGTCGCTGCAGGCCGAGCTGGGGATCACCGTGCTGTTCAGCGCGCACGAGCTGAACCCGCTGCTCGGCGCCCTCGACCGGGTGCTGTACCTCGGCCGCGGCGAGGCCGCGCTCGGCACGGTCGATGAGGTGATCACGGGTCCCGTGCTGTCGCGGCTCTACGGGTCCGAGATCGACGTGGTGCGCCTGAAGGGCAGGATCTTCGTCATGTCCGGCCGCCACGACGCCGAGCGCGACGACCATCGGCACGACGCCCCCGGCCAGCACGTGCACGCCGGCCATGCTTGACTACGACTTCATGCGCACCGCCTTCGCCGCGGCGACCGTCGTCGCGGTCGTCTCGGGCGCGGTCGGCTACTTCCTGGTGCTGCGCGGCCAGACGTTCGCCGGGCACGCGTTGGCCCATGTCGGCTTCACCGGCGCCACGGGCGCGGTCCTCGTCGGCATCGCGCCGCTCTGGGGCCTGGTGCTCACCACCGTCGCCGCCGGGGTCGGCATGGGGCTGATGGGGGAGCGGCTGGCGCAGCGGGACGTGGCGATCGGCCTCGTGCTCTCGCTGTCGCTCGGGTTGGGCCTGTTGTTCCTGCATTTCTACACCGCGTTCGCGACGCAGGCGACCGCGCTGCTGTTCGGCAACGTGCTGGCCGTGGACGAGGGCACCGTCTGGACGCTCGCGGCGCTCGGCCTCGTCAGCTTGGGCGCGCTCGCCGTCATCTCCCGGCCGCTGCTGTTCGCCAGCCTGCAGCCGGAGCTGGCCGAGGCGAAGGGCGTGTCGCTGCGGCTGTACTCCGTGCTGTTCCTGGCCGTCGTGGCGCTGGCCACGGCGGAGTGCGCGCAGATCGTCGGCGTGCTTCTGGTCTTCTCGCTCATGGTCGGCCCGGCGGCGACGGCCCAGCGCCTGACAAGCGGCGTGGGCAAGGGCATCCTGCTCTCGGTGGCGCTGGCGGTGGCGGTGGCCTGGCTTGGCATCACCCTCGCCTTCCACACCGATTGGCCCAGCAGCTTCTGGATCACCGCCCTGAGCGCCGGGGCCTACCTGCTCGCCATGCTGCCCCGGCCGGCGTCGCCGCGGCCCGCGACGATCCCGCATCCGGCGCCCGGCATCGCGCCCCGGAAAGGCTGACGCGGGCACGCATCCTGAGGCCCGCAGCTTGCACGGAACGGGCGCGCAACGGAACGGGCGTCCCTTTTCGGCCGCCGGCATAGCCGCTTCTTGCATATTGGCACCGTCGGTTCTTCCATGCTTGAGCGGCCCGCAATTCTGGACGAGATAGTTCGGCATGACTGCCGTTCCATCCATGGCCGCGCCGGCCGCCTGCCCACAGGCCATCGCCCGGCGTGACCATGGGCGGACCCGCCCTATGAGGTCTGGAGGGGGTTTCATGCATCGGTCGCACGTCATCGAGGTGTCCGGCAGGTTCGCCGGGGCGGCCATCAGTTGCGGCGGGGCGTTCCGCTTCGTCGCCGTCGATCCCCAGGCCGAGGAGCTGGACCACAGCCTGTGGCCCAGCCTGCCCGACGTGCAGCGGGCCGTCGCCCACCTCATGCACACGGGACGGCTGCCGGACGCCCCGGTGGACGCCGTGCCCTGACCGACGCCAAGCCCTCCCAACCCGCCGCAGGCGGCCAGGCCGGCCGCCAATCCTGGAGATGCCTTATGTCCGCCCATCCCCGCCGTCGTGACGTCATGGCCCTGGCCGCCGCCTCGGCGATCTTCCGCCCGGCCCTGGCCGCGACCAGGCCCACGGTGCTGCGCATCGGCAACCAGAAAGGCGGCTTGCGCTCGCTGCTGGAAAGCTCCGGCGTGCTGGCGGACCTGCCCTACGGTCTGGAATGGGCCGAGTTCGCGGCCGCGGCCCCGCTGCTGGAGGCGCTGAACGCCGGGTCGCTGGACCTCGGCTACCAGGGTGACCTCGCATTCCTGACCTCGTTTGCCGCCGGGGCGCCGGTGCGGGCCATCGGCGCGGCGCGGCCCTCGGCGTCGGCGCAGGCCATCGTGGTGAAGGAGGGATCGCCGATCCGCGGCGTCGCCGACCTGCGGGGCCGCAAGGTCGCGGGAAACCGCGGTGGCTGGGGCCAGTACCTGATCCGCTCGGCGCTCAAGCAGGCCGGTGTCGCGCCGGACGAGGTGGGCATCACGCTGCTGCCGCCTTCGGACGCCTCGCTCGCGTTCCGGTCAGGCGCCGTGGACGCCTGGGCGGTGTGGGACCCCTACGTGTCGATGGAGGTCCTGCAATTCGGCGCCCGCGTCCTGGTGGATGGCCGCGGCCTGACGCCTGCGATCATGCTGGTCTCGGCACATGAGGACGCGATCGCCGCCAAGCGCGCCGCCCTCGACGACTTCCTGGGGCGGTTCCGCGCCGCCTGGGCCTGGGCGGACGGCCATATCCCGGAGTACGCCCGCTACAACGCGGCGCTCACCGGCCTGCCCGAGCCGGTGCTGCGCCGGACCTACGAGACCGAGCGGTCGCGGCCCGTGGCCCTGACGCCGGCGCTGATCGACGAACTGCAGGCTGCGGCGGCGAATGCGCTGGAGTTCGGGCTGCTGCGCCGGCCCCTTGAGGTGCGGAGCGCGTTCGACACGGGCTTCAGCGGCCCTGGGGCGGCCTGAGGGCCTTGATGGGGCCGGGCCGCCGGTGACCTCCGCGGCCTCGCCGCGCATCCGGCCTTGCCAGCCCCGGCGTCCGCGGCCTACCGATCCCCCGCCGCGTCCTCTGAGGTGTCCATGACCAAGCAGCTCCACCTCGGCGCCTTCATGCGCCCGGTCGGCATCCACACCGCCTGGTGGCGGATGCCCGGCGCCTGGCCGGACGCCAACTTCAACCTGGACGCCCTGGTCCGCCTGATCCAGACGCTGGAGCGCGGGCGCTTCGACGCCTTCTTCATGGCCGACCACCTGGCCGTGCTGAACATGCCGATGCCGGCGCTCCGCCGCAGCGCCACCGCCACCTCGTTCGAGCCGCTCACCTTGCTGTCTGCGCTGGCGATGGTGACGCGGCGCATCGGCCTGGTCGCCACCGCCAGCACGACGTTCGACGAGCCCTACCACATCGCCCGGCGCTTCGCCTCGCTCGACCACATCAGCGCCGGGCGGGCCGGGTGGAACGTGGTCACCACCAGCAACCCCGACGCCGCGCTGAACTTCGGCCGGGACGAGCATGTGGAGCATGACGAGCGCTATCGCCGGGCGCGCGAGTTCCATGCGGTGGTCACGGGCCTGTGGGACAGCTGGGCCGACGACGCCTGGCTGCGGGACCAGGGCACGGGCCTCTTCTTCGACCCGGACAAGCTGCATGTGCTGGACCACAAGGGGGAGCACCTGCGGGTGCGCGGCCCGCTCAACATCGCGCGCCCCGTGCAGGGCTGGCCGGTGATCGTGCAGGCAGGCGCCAGCGACGCCGGGCGGCAGCTTGCGGCCGAGACGGCGGAGGTCGTGTTCGCCAGCAGCCGCACCCTGGAGGACGGCCAGAGCTTCCGCGCGGACCTGTCGGCACGGATGCGCGCGCTGGGCCGCGACCCCGCCCACCTCACGGTGCTGCCCGGCGCGCTCGTCGTGGTCGGCCGCACGACGGCGGAGGCGCAGGAGCGCAAGGCGCTGCTCGACAGCCTCGTGCATCCCGACAGCGGCATCCCGAACCTGTCCATACGTCTGGGCGTGGACGCCTCCGGCTTCGACCTCGACGCGCCGCTGCCGGAGCTGCCGCCGACGAACCAGGGGCAGAGCGGCCAGGCCGCCCTCGTCGCCCTGGCTCGGCGCGACAACCTCACGGTGCGGCAGCTGGCGCAGCTGGCCGGCGGCTATGCCGGCTTGCAGATGGTGGGCACGGCCGGGGAGATCGCCGACACCATGCAGGCCTGGCTGGAGGCGGACGCGGCGGACGGGTTCAACGTGATGTTCCCGACCGTGCCGCAGGGCCTCGACGACTTCGTGGACCTGGTGGTGCCTGAGCTGCAGCGCCGCGGGCTGTTCCGCCGCGAGTACGAGGGCGTGACGCTGCGCGACCACCTGGGCCTGCCGCGCCCGGCCAACCGGTTCTTCCCGTAGCCGGGCGGTTATGGGACAGCCGGGGCGGGACGCAGCCTGTCACGTCCTGAAAAGGCGCTTAAACGAGCCGAGCGGCTGCGGCGCCTTCTCCTGGACCGCCTGAGGCGCATGGGCCGCGGCGGCGCCGGGCGCAGGCCGCCCGTGCCCGGCGTGCTCGGCCACCAGC
>CAHJXG010000568.1 GCA_903644035.1 Rhodospirillales bacterium | reverse complement strand
CCCGGCGACGAGATGGCGGCCCGCATCGGCGCCCTCGGCACGCCGGCGGCCAGCGAGCTGCTGCCGCTGCCGATCAAGCGCGGCGGGCTGGACGCGAAGTTCGGCCTGGACCTGAAGCCGACCTTGGCCCGCATCGCCGGCCCGCAGGCGCCCGGCACCTATCTGGTCGGGCTGCGCGCGGTGGACGGCGTGCTGCGGCATTGGGCGCGGCTCCAGGTGACCGACCTGGTGCTGACCACCGTCGAAGACGCGGACCGGGTGCGGTTCGCCGTCACCTCCCTGTCCGGGGCGCAGCCGCTGGCGGGCGCCGAGGTCCGGCTGCAAGGGGTCCGGGACGGCGCCTTCGTGACGCTGGCGCAAGGCGTGACCGCGGCCGATGGAAGCTGGACCCTGATGGCGCCCATCGCCAAGGGGCGGGACGGCGAGGAGGCCAGCCTGCGCCGCATCGTGGTCACCAAGGCCGACGACACGCTGGTGCTGGAACCCGGCCGCGGCCCGCAGCAATACGCGGGCGGCCTCTGGAGCAAGCCGGCCTCCCCTTGGCTCGGCTGGACCGCGTCCCCGGTCGCGGGCCGCGAGCCGAAGCCGCAGCTCCTGTGCCACGTCTTCACCGAACGCCCGATCTATCGGCCGGAGGAGCCGGTGCTGATCGCCGGCATGATCCGCCGCTCCCAGGCCGGCGCGCTGTCCTACGCCTCCGGTCCCGGCCAGGTCCTGGTCACCGGGCCGGGCGAGCAGGAATGGCGGCTGCCGGTGACGCTCGACGAGGTCGGCGGCTTCCATCTCCGCTTCGACGCGAAGACGGAGGCGACCGGCGACTACGCCATCCAGTACCAGCCCGGCGCCGGCACCGGGAAAAGCGAGGGCTGCGGCGGCATCACCGTGAAGAAGGAGGCGTATCGCCTGCCGACCTTCGAGGCGGTGCTGAACGCGCCTGCCCGGGCGCCGCTGGACGCGCCGTTCTCGGTGGACCTGCTGGCCCGCTTCTTCGCCGGCGGCCTGCTGTCGGAGCGGCCGGTCGCCTGGCGGGTCACGCAGTTCCCCTATGTCTGGACGCCGCCGAACCGGGAGGGCTTCCTGTTCAGCTCCGACAGCCGCTTCTCCGGCGACGGCGCCTTCCGCACCACCCCGGTGCTGAGCCGCGAGGTCAAGACCGATGCCGGGGGCGCCGCGCAGCTGACGCTCGACCCCACGCAGGAGCCGACCGCGCAGCCGCGCACCTATCTGGTCGAGGCGACGGTCACCGGCGACGACGACCTGCAGGTGCGCAGCACGCAGCGGGTCGTGGCGCTGCCGCCCTTCGTGCTCGGCGTGAAGCAGCCGCGCTACCTGCCCGGCCTGGGTGCGCCCGGTCTTGGCTCCATTGACCCGGAGGTGGTGGCGCTGGACGGCGAGGGGCACGAGGTCGCGGATTTGCGGATGACGGTGAAGCTGGTCCACCGGCAATGGACCTCCATGCTCCAGGCCAGCGACTTCGCCCAAGGGTCGGCCAAGTACCAGACGGAGGTCGTGGACGAGACGGTGGCGGAGCGCCAGGTCACCAGCGGCGCGCTGCCGGTGCCCGTGCATTTCGACGTGTCCGAGGCGGGCGTCTACCTGGTCGAGGTCTCCGCATCGGACAAGGTGGGCCGGACGCAGACCGTGAGGGTGGACCTGTTCATGGCCGGCGGCACGCCCGTCACCTGGCAGGCGCCGCCGGCGCAGACGGTGACGGTGACGACGGACAAGGACCGCTACGACCCCGGCGAGACCGCGACGCTGCTGGTGCAAAGCCCGTTCCAGTCCGGCCGGGCGCTCGCGGTGGTGGAGGAGCCGGAGGGCCGGTTCCGCTACGATTGGGTCGAGATCGCCAACGGCTTCGGCCGCTACGCCGTGCCGGTCCGCAAGGCGCAGGTGCCGGGCCTCGCGGTGCATTTCCTGCTGATGCGCGGCCGCCTGCCGGGTCCGGTCAACCCCGCGGCGCCGTTCGACCAGGGCAAGCCCGTGACCCTGGCCGCCACCGCCACCGTCGCCGTCAACCCGACCGAGAACCGGGTGCAGGTCAGCTTCGAGGCGCCGGCCCAGGCCCGCCCGGCGCAGGAGTTCGACCTGGTGCTGCATCTGTCCGACGCCGCCGGCCGCCCCGTGGCGGGCGAGGCGACGGTGTGGATGGTGGACCAAGCGGTGCTGGCGCTGGCGAAGGAGCAGGCGCTCGACCCGCTGCCGGCCTTCATCGTGAGCCGGCCGGCGCGGATGGCGGCGCGCGACACCCGCGGCATGGCCTTCGGCGTGATCCCGCTGGCGGAGGCGCCGGGCGGGGACGAGGCCGGGGACTTCGGGATGGAGAACATCTCGGTCCGCAAGAACTTCACCCCGGTGCCGCTGTACGAGCCGCGGGTGAAGGTGGGGCCGGACGGGACGGCGCGCATCCACGTGACGCTGCCGGACACGCTGACCGTGTTCATGCTGCGGGCCAAGGCGGTCAGCGGGCCGGACCGGGTCGGGTTCGGCACCGGGCAGCTGCGGGTGCGCCAGCCGCTGGTCGCGCAGCCGTCGCTGCCGCGCTTCGTGCGGCCGGGCGACAGCTTCACCGCCGGGCTGATCGGCCGCATCGTGGAGGGGCCGGGCGGGGCCGGGCGGGCCGTGATCTCGCTCGACAAGCTGGCGGTGGAAGGCGCGGCGGACCAGGCGGTGGCCTGGGACGGGCAGCGGCCGGCCCGCACCGACTACGCCGTCACGGTGCCGGAGCCTGCCGCCGGGACGCAGGCCGCCCGGGTCCGCTTCCTGCTGCGGCGCATGGCGGACGGGGCCAGCGACGCGATCCAGGT
>CAHJXG010000567.1 GCA_903644035.1 Rhodospirillales bacterium | reverse complement strand
GCCCCGCGCCCACCAGGCACCCCCAGACCGGCGACCACGGCCCCTTGCACGCCCAATTCGGCCAACACCGCCGACGCCGCCGCTCGCGCCACCTCCTCAATGGTTTGCGGCATCCGTGTCGCGATCCGTACCTGTTCGGCCGTGCGGGCTTTCTGGACAACGGACTTCAGCATCTTGTCCGTCCAGCATCCGGTACTCAGGCGCCTGTCACTGCGCGGCTTGCCTGCCTGGTATCGTATGCGGGTCAGGTTGAGCACCTCCGCCAGTTCGGCCCATGCCCAGGACCTTGGCCCTTTCGTGAGCTGTGTCAGCTCCGCGTGCCGTTCGTAGATCCACCTCGTGACGGCCAGTCCCGGTGTGCATGTCGCCTCAAGCCGGGCTGCCAACGCAGCTCGCTCGGCCTCGGTGTGCGGCGGTTTCCGGGTTGTCCGGTCAGGGCGATTCGCGTCCACGCCGACCTGCATACCACTCCCGTTTGCCTAAAGTGACAACCTAAAGTAACAAGATTCCAGCTTGTCACTTTAGCCCTTACGGCTAAAGTGACAACTTAAAGTAACAACACACAAGGCATCACACCATTGCTCGGTTAATCGAGCCATGGCAGCGTCACGCAGCCTGCGCCCGGGGTCATTTCGACCAAAAGGCGCATTTTCAGAAGGAAGTTCCTTTGAATGGTTTCCTCGCCTTCTGCCGTAGTGGACGTGGAGGCTGACGCTCTGGACGACATACGCCAGGCCATCCTGACCCTGGCGGACCGGCAGACGGCCGTGCTGGATGCCATCGCCGCCCACAGCGTGCGCTCTGACGCCCTTGCCGGCGCGGTGCGTGCGATGGAGGAGCAGGTGGCCATGAGCAACGGACATCTGGCCCGGATCGCGTCTGCCCTGGAAGACAAGGGCGAAGGCAAAGGCGGCGACTTCAAGGAGCTGGTGGACGCGGTGCAAGGGATGGCCGCGGACGTGCGCGAGCTGGGCGAGGGCACGGCGACGATGGCCAATGCGGTGACGCTGCTGGCACGGCATCTCGCTCCCGCCGAGGACTGACCCGCCGTGGTCGCCACCTTCAGCCGCATCGCCGCGGACGCCGCGGTGGAGGAGGTCGCGCAATACTACGACCAGGTCGAGCTGGAGGCCGACATCGCGCGGGCGGCATCCTACTACCAGGGCGAGGGCGCGGTCACGGTGGCGTCCGGCCTCCATGTAGGCTGGAAGGAGCTGCTCGACGTGCAGCCCGGCGAGGCCCCCGACAGGGCCGGGATGCTGCGCTTCCTGTCTGCCGAAAGTGCTGTGGGCACGCCGACGCTGCCCAGGCAGGCGAAGTATCTGGCTTACGACCTTACGTTCAGCGCCAGCAAGGAGGTATCGGTCCAGTGGGCGGCCGAGCCGAATGCCGCCCGCCGCGCGATCTTCGAGGCGGCGCACCGGGGCGCGGTCCGGGACACGATGGAGGAGGTGTCCCGGCGCCTCGGCTGGACCCGCCGCGGCGCCGGCTCGACGGAGGAGATGCGGGGCGAGATCGCATGGATGGCCTGCCAGCACTACACGGCGCGGCCGGAAGCGTCGGGCACCGCAGCCGACCCGAACCTGCACACGCACGTCCTGGTCCGCAATGCGGTGCTGACGGCGGACGGGCACATCGGCGCCATCGACAGCATGCGCCTGAACGGCGTCGTCAAGGAGTTCGGGGCGCTCTACCACATGCGGATGGCGGCACGCCTGGCCGATGCCGGGGTCGAGGTCGCGTTGGACCAGCATGGGGTCGCGGCTGCCATCGCCGATACGCCTTCGGAAGCCGTGGAGCTGTTCAGCAAGCGGGGCGAGCAGTTGACGGCCGCGGCCATGGCCTTCGCCGGGCAGCAGGAGCTGGACTGGGACAGCCTGCCCCTGGCTCGGCGCACGGCCCTGGAGCGTGAAGCCGCAGGCATCTCCCGGGCCGGCAAGAACGACGGCAAGATCAGCTTCGAGGGATGGCGCGAGGACCTGGCCGCGGCGGGCATCGAGATGACCGATCCTACAGGCAGGGTGCCCGCACCTGACCGCTCCCCCAAGGCACGGGCGGCGCGTACAGCGCAGGCATGGCCCATGGCGGCGCGGAGCATCGGCGAGGCGTTCGAGGCCGAGGCGGTGCTGGACGAGACGGTTCTGCGCACCCACGCGGCCCGTGCGCTCATCCCCTTGGGCGGGGGCACGCTGGAGGACGTGGGTGCCGTCATCGACCAAGTGGAGCGGCGCGGCGTCATCGTGCACGGGGAAACGACGCAGCTCATCCGCGGCCAGGAGAACGGCCGCCTGCGCTACACCACCCAGGCCCAGCTCGACGCCGAAGCCGGCATCGTGGAGATGGGCCGCGCCGCTGCCGCCGACCAAGCCGGCGCCCTCACCCGGAACGAGCTGGACGCAGCCATCGCCGAGGCCCTCACGGCCAAGGGACGCGAACTCAACCCTGGCCAGCTCGATATGGCCGTCGCCCTGGGCACGCGCGGGCGCCTGGCGCTTGGCATCGGTGTAGCCGGCGCCGGCAAGACGACCCTGCTGGAGCCGGTGGTCGCCGCCTTTCAAAACCTGGCCCGGCCTGGCGGGGCGAGCGAGGTGTATGGCGTCGCCACGGCGTGGCGGCAGGCCGGGGCCTTGCGCGGTGCCGGCATCGCGGACGCTGCGCCGCCCGGCTCCCTGGAGTTTGCCGAGGCGGTTTTGTCCCTGCCGGCAGCCAAGGGCAGGCGCAGCCGCCGGCAGGACCGTGGCGAAGGGCTGGACGCGGCCTGCGCGCTGCGCGACCAGGGCATCGCCGGGCAGCGCGTGTTCGCTACGGCGGCGCTGCTGGCGAACTACGAGGCGGGCAAGCTGCCCATCGACGGCCGCAGCGTCGTCGTGATCGACGAGGTGTCGCAGCTCGGTGTCCGGAACGCCTTTCGGCTGCTCGACATGCAGGCCGCGACCGGCTGCCGCATCCTCGCCATCGGCGACGACAAGCAGTGCCAGGCGGTCGAGGCCGGCGACGTGATCGACCTGTTCCGCCGCGCCGTCCCCGGCCAAGTGCCCGAGCTGCTGACCACCGTGCGCCAGCTTTCCAACGAGCAGAAGGAGATCGCCCGCTTGTTCCGCGAGGGGAAGCCCGAGGCGGTCGAGAAGGCGCTGCGCATGAAGGCGGCGGACGGCGCGCTCCAGGTCGTACCGGGCGGCACGGATGCGGTGTACGAGGCAGCCGGCAAGGTCTGGACGCAGATGGCGGATGAGGCCGCGGAGAAGGGCTGGACGTTCGGCCTGTCGGCGCCGACGCATCAGCACGCGCGCGCCGCCTCGGCCGTGATCCGGGGCATCCGGCGGGAACGGGGGGAGATCACCGGCTCGGACCGCACCGTCGCGTGCGTCGATGGGCGCGGCGCCAGGGGCGAGCAGTATGACCTGCAGCTTGCCGTGGGCGACCGGGTGCGGCTGTTCGGGAAAACGGGCGCACAGCCGATCGACGCCCAGGGCCGGCGCTGCCGCGGCCAGCCGGTGCGGGTCGGCACGAACGGCGACGTGGTGCAGATCGCCGGCTTCACGGCCCAGGGCTTCACGGTCGAGAAAGACGGGCAGCGGCTGGAGGTCCGCTGGCAAAGCCTGCGCGACGAAGACACCAGCCGGGTGAAGCTCAGCGCCGGCGAGGTGCACACCATCGACGCCAGTCAGGGGGCGACCGGGCACCTGTGGTGCAGCCTAATGCCGGACGGAGCCGCCATCGGCATGCGCCGGGGCTACGTGTCCGAGAGCCGGCAGCGCGTGCGGACCTATACCGTCGTGGGCGAGGACGCCGAGCGCCAGGCCATCTCACGGGAACGTGGGTTCGGATCGCGGGCCGAGGTCACGGCCGACGACGTGCTCAAGCACATGGCAAGGGTGCTGGCGCAGGTGACGGAGAAGACGAGCGCGCTGCGGTTCAACGAGGCCATCGCGGCGCTGCGCGGGCCGGCGCTGGACATGGCGGCCGGGGAAAGGCGCCGCGCCCACCTGGAGCACGCGCGGCAGATCGACCAGGCTGCGGTGTGGGATCGGCAGAGCCGGGCGCCGCCAGCACACGCCACGGTCTCGCGGCTGGCCGAACGGGTGCGGGTGCAAGCGTTCGCGCGGGCGGCAGGACCGTCGCTGCGCCAACTCGCTGCGCGGGTCGCGGAGACGGCTGCGGCGATGCGCGCCGCCTACGGCCGGCTGCTGGACGCCACGCGGCTGCGCGAAGGGCTGGAGGTCGCCGCGGCGCGTCTGCAGGTGGCAGTTGCACGCATAAGGCCTGGCATGAAAGCCGGGCCTGTACGGCCCCAACCGGTTCAGCGCGGACCTGCTCCTACCCGCTGAAGGTTCAAGAAGACGGCTGGCGAGCGACGCATGGCAGCGCCCGAGTCGTACAGGGAAGCGGCGGTTTCCAGGCATGACGCCGTTTCACTAAGCAAGTGTCACTTTACTGCCACACGCAGGGACATTCCTATTTACCTTTGTGAGTCAGGCGCTTAGGTCATTACGATTCAGGTGCAGGCAAAACTTTCTATTAAAATCCTGCAAGACAGAGAGATTTTCCCAACAATTTGTTTTCGAAAACCTGTGTAATGCCCGCCTTCCGCCTTTAAGGCGAGACTTCATTGTACGGTTGCGGATACTAAAGATGGCGCTCTCGCCTGGCACTCAGGACAAATCTCTCAGTGACGAAGCGATCTTAGTGCTTTCCGCGCTGCAAATACGATTCGGTGAACGGTTACGGCAAGCGCGACTCGCAGCGAGCATGACGCAAGCCGACATGGCCGAACGGTCCGGCATACACGAGCAGTACGTTGGCAGGGTTGAGCAAGGGCGCAAGAACCTTAGGCTGGATACCATGGTCAGGCTTGCCATGGTTGTGGGTCACAGTGTCGGCGACATGCTGCGCGAACTAGACGCGCCGCGAAGCGGGAAATCAGAATAGCTCTTGCAACCCGACTTTCGGTATATCTATAAGTAGATAGACTTATAGATATTCCTGGCGAAACGACTGGAGGTCGGTTCCTGGGTGAGGGAGCGGCCTAATGGACGGAAACCTACAGTCAGCCGTTGCGGCACGACAAGCACCCTCCACAATTTCAGGGCGAGGCGATCGCCTGCGCACCCTGCAAAGCGTGTTGGCTGGCGAGCCGTCGCACCGGAAGGTAGTTGCTCGTGTCGGCCTGAAACTGCTTGGGCATGCTCCGTGCGTGCCATACCGGATGGATTGCAGCTTCGTTCCGCATGCTCGCGCCTCTGCCGCGTATGAGGCCGGTAACGACACCATCGTCCGGCAACACGGGCACTTCGAAGGCCCCACGTCACGCCGCAGCAATGCCGTGTCCGCCGCTTGCGCCGGTCCGATCCAGACAGGCCTTGCCGCAGCCGTCTCCGGCCGCGCCATGCAAGGCCAATCCTGACATGGCGGGCAACGCAGCCAACCAAGCGCCGACGTTCGACAGCGAGTTCGACACCCTGGACGTGTCCGGCCGCGGCCAGTGGACGCCGAACATGCCGTGGGCCACGGCCGACGGCAAGAACCAGGACGACCCGTCCGAGGCCGGCTTCTACGTCAACCCGAACTTCGCGCCCTTGGCGTCCGCCAGCCCCTTCTCGGTGACCAACGGCGTGCTGGACCTGGCGACCAAGCCGGTGCCGGCCGGCCTCGAACCGTCGCTGGTCGATGGCAAGCCCTACGTGTCCGGCCTGCTGCAAACGGCCAAGGGCTTCAGCCAGCTCTACGGCTACTTCGAGATGCGGGCCGAGCTGCCGGCCGGCAACGGGGTGGGTGCCGCGTTCTGGCTGCTGCCCGTGGACGGCTCGTGGCCGCCCGAGCTGGACGTGATGGAAAGCCTGGGCCAGGACCCCTCGACGGTCTACCAAACGGTGCACGGCGGCACGTCGTCCGCCTCTGTGCCTCAGCAGCAGGTCGCAGCCACCGTTGCGGGCGGGACTGCGTCGGGGTTCCACACCTACGGCGTGGACTGGGAAGCGGACAAGACCACGTTCTACGTGGACGGCAAGCAGACCGGGCAGTTCGACACGCCGGCGTCGATGCACAAGCCGATGTATATGATCTTGTCGGACAACAGCACGCCGGCATCGGACGTGAAGTGGGGCAAGCCGGTCGATGGCTCGACCCCGTTCCCGGCCGACTTCTGCGTGGACTACGTGCGGGCCTACGCCTCCATGCCGGCCCTGGCGCCGGGCGGCTCCCCGGCTCCTGGCGGGGCAGCGGCGAGCGCGACGGCTGGTGGCGGCACGGGAGCGAGTGGCACGGGCGCGAGCGGGTCGGCCGCGGGAAGCACCGCCT
>CAHJXG010000566.1 GCA_903644035.1 Rhodospirillales bacterium | reverse complement strand
CGGGCCAATCTGCTGGCCATCATCGGGGATGCTTCGGGTGCATTGCTCCTGCTGACTTCCCATCCTTTGGTCGATCAGGCAGGCGCCGAGACAAAGCAGGTGAAGGCATTCTGCCATCTCATCGGGGGCGACCGGGAGGCCGCGCTCACCGAAGCGGAGGCTGCGGTTCGCGCGGCCCCCGGATGGCCGGCAACGCGCAGGATGCTGGCCGTGACCCGCTACGCCTTAGCTTTGTCACCCGCGCTCCCTCCTGGCGTCTGTCTCAGGCCGGAACCCGTTGAGCTGGACTTGGTGCGTGAAGACGAGAATGCCCAAGAGTGGTTGGCGACCGCCCTTTCCGACTTCGATACACTCGCCGCGACAGACGGCGGATCCGAAGCGGAGCGCTGCTTGGACAGGAACTTTGCCCTGGCCTGCCTGTGCAACTCGCGCCAGCGTCTGAAAGAAGCCCGTGCTCGCTGCGAAGCCATGCTCGAGGAGGATCCCGCGTGCACCATCGCCTTGGCATGGTCGCTCGCCCGGGGTTTCCCGTTCGATCGGGAAGCCGCCACAGTGGCCTTGCGGACGCGAGTGGAAAGGGGCGGCGACGCCGAGCACGCGCTCCTGCTCGCGCTTCTGGAGGCTGCGGACGGGAGCGATCCTGCTGCGGCTGCAGCCACCCTGCGCCGGTATGCGGATCGGTTCGTTGGATCGGGAGCCACGGAACTCCGGGATGAGTGGACGAAAGAGTTCGACTTGCGTGTGGAAGCTGCCCACTCCGAGTCGCCTCCAGCCGAGCTCTCGCCCGGAGCCAAACTCACGTTGGAGGTTCAGCACGCGCGGGAAAACGGCTCTTGGGATAAGGTCGAGACGCTCCTGAATGAGTTGACGAGCGCGACCCTGAATAAGCCACCGCATCCACTGGCTTTGGCCGCAGCGCGCGCGCTCGCTTCCGTTGATCGTTGGGACACCGTAGCGCGCCATCGCGCTGCTCTGGCCGCCCTCGACACGACAGAGGCCGTTTGGCTCGCCGGCGCAGCTGCCGTCAACACAGGCCACCCCGCCGACGCGCTCCGACTCCTCCGGGACTACGCCGGCCGGTTCCCGAAATGCGGGCTGCCGGCCGATCTGCGCCACATGGAAGTCGTGGCTCTTTTATCTGCGGGTGAACTCGCCGGGGCCGCGACCCGGGCGGAAGCGATAGCGTCAGCCCAAGGAGCAACAATCACGGATCGCGTCCTCGCGGCCAAGGCGAATTTGCGCCTCGGAGACGTGTCCAGCGCCTTGCCGCACATCCGGCGCGCATACGAAAGCGGCCAGCTCGTGCCACGTGAGGCCTTAGACTTTGCCAAGGTGGCCGAGGGTTCCGATCCCGAACTGGCACGGCGCATCGTCCGCGCTGCTGCGGCAGACGCGCCGGATGAACTGGTCCCGGCGGTTCTGTCCCAGGCTTTCAGGCTGGGCATGGATCACGAAATCGGGGGTATGCTCGCTCGTTTGGGGGAACTGTCGGGCAAGCCGGGCAGCGGTGTGGTTTCGTTCGACCTGGACGACCTGCCCACCCTGGGGGAGGAGTGGCGCGCGACGGCCGAGGCCAGCGTGGAGATCGGCAAACGCTTTCTTGCCGGCGATATCCCCACGCATTTCGTGTTCGATATCCCGGGGTTTGGACCCGCCGACGTGTTTGCCCGCGAACCGCCGGTTGGAGGCGAACGAGCGCCGGGACTGCCCGTCATGGCCCTGAGCGGCAGCCGTTCGGGCTTGGAGGATGCACATCCTCCGCTCTCCTCTCAGAGCGGCCGCATCGTCGCGGATGTCACGGCCTTGATGCTCGCGGCCCAGGCGGGCTTTCTGGCGGCGTTGGAGCGATTGCCGGACGGTGGTCTCACCGTTCCACCCTCCTTGCCGCAGGCCCTGAACGAACTGGAACATGCACTTCGCGATCGCCAACCTGCGATGGTCTCGGCAGAGACCACGGTTTTGAAAGCCGTTCGCGACGGCCGCGCGAAGCGGCGGCGTCCATCCACCACCGACGCGAGCCAAGTGTTGTCGGCCCAAGGCGAGTCCGCCTTACCGGCACAGTGGACGGCAGATGGCCATGGCTGGGTCGTGGGCCAACTCCGACCGGTCGGCCCAGGAACCACGGGCGTCGAAGCCACGCTACCGGGGCATTCACTGGAGAGCAGGCAAGCCAATCTGCGTGCGGTCGTCGACGGATTGCTAGCAGCGGGCGCCATCGACATACGCGAGCGCGGCGACGCCTTGACCGCGTTGGGCTCGGCCGGCCAAGAGACCGCCATCGGCGAACCAGTCGAAGGTGAGTCGCTCTTGCTGTGCGGATCGGCAGCAAGTGAGCTCGCGTGTGCTGGTCTCTTTGCCCCCGTCCTGGCCCGATTCGACGTTCACGTCGACGAGGAGGTCGTGGCATCGATGGAGGCGTCGCTCGCCCTTGCGGCAACACGGGACCGGTTGGCCCAGCAAATCGCAAGCTTGCGTGCTTGGGTCGTGGAAGGGCTCCGCTGTGGCCGCATCGCTTCCGCTCCTTGCAATCTGCTTGCCAACGAAACGAAGATTGCTGGAGGAGAATGGACCCGAACGGCCATGCGTGCGCATCTCTCCGAGATATTCCGCTTAGTTAAAGTCCCGAATACGGTCGTCTGGTTCGGTGACCGGTATCTCACGAGATATCAAGACACCGACGGCACACCCATCATCGGCGTAACCGAAGCGCTGGAGCGGCTGCGCGGAGCAGGCCTCCTCTCGTCCGATGCCCACTTCGACGCCTTGCGCCGGTTGCGGGCCGCACAGGTGATGTTCATCGCCGTTCGCGCCGAAGAGATGCTCGCGCATTTGTCGCTGGCTCCTATGACCGTGGGTAAGGTCATCGAAACACCGGCGCTTGCCACGCTGCGGCGCTATGTGGCGACCGCGCTCATGCTTGAGGATCACCTCCAGCTCTGGAGCGCTTCGGACGGCTCCTCGGCCGGCGAAACGGCTTTTTTGCTCTCCGTGCGCCGGCTAGCACAAGACGCAGTTTGCCGGATCTGGTGCGAAGCGGACATCGAGGATGAGCTGCGCATCGCCCGCTCGAATTGGGTGTGGGGAGCGCTGCGGGTGGACCGCTTTCGGCACCTTCCATTCGGAGAGGACCGTCGACGAGCCGACCGCCTCGCGCTGTCTCTCCAGCTTGCGGGAATGATCACGGCGGGACTGTCTCTGCTCGTGCACCTCGACCCACGAGAGGGCTTGGCTCGCTTGCAGGCCTACAACAATTGGTTGAGTACCCGGATTCTGAGCCCGAGGCTGGCGGAGGACGCAACCCTCGCTGGGCAAGTTGCTGCGCTCGTGTCGCAGCACTTGCGCTCGTTCGTGGCGGGAAGCGAGAAAGGCGAAAAGCCGCCGTCGCGCGGGACGGCCAACCGTTTGCGCCTCCATGTGCGAGTGTTCGCCGGCGAGACGCCCGACCCTATCAGAAATGCGTTGATATCCGACCGGGAGTTCACCTGCGTATTTGGGCTAAAGACCCGGGTGACGCTCGCCGTTGAGGGACGCCTGTTCCAGCCTGACGCGTTCTGGCGGGCAGTTGAGGGTGCTCTGGCTGGCAAGGAAAAGCGTGTCCGAACGCTGGATGGGGCAGACGAAGTCCAAATGCAGCGCGGAGGCACCGCGGAGCAGCCGACCATTGTGCTGTCGGGCAGCATGACGGCCACGCTCGGCGACCAAAGCTTGCTTCTCATGTCGAAGCAAATGAGCTTGCGGCAGGCTGCAGCGGAACACTTAGTGAACGAGTTGAGGTTGCCCGCAACTAAGCGACTCACCATCGTAAAACAACTCACCTCCAGCAGCCCGGGCGACCGCATGCACGCTTTAAGTGAGCTGCGGGAGGAGAATGTCTGTTTCCACTACGCACAATTGCGCCACCGCCTCCAGACCGCCAAGGCCGTGCCGTGGCTTGACCTCCTCCGGCCGCCTATAGTCGCTCTGCTCCGCCATGTCGGCATCTGGTCCGGGCACGGCCACGGCGTCGCTCAGGAAACGGCGATTTCGGGATCAGCGCTCATTGAGGATTACGGGGTGGCAGAGGCCGTCCGGCGTTTGTGCTGCTTGCCCTTGCCGCTGCCCGATAATCTGCTCGGGCGAACGTCGTCCTTACCAGCCTTGGAGCGCCGAGCTTTGATGGACTTCCTCTCGGGACCAACGGCGACGCCCATACGGCGCCTGCACGCCGTGAGGTTGGGAAGAGCCTGGCGCGAGACGGGCATCGACGGGGGTGCGGAAGCGTTCGACGCGGCATTGGACGGTGTCGGCCGCCACTGGCCGGCTACGGGACCGCTCTTTGTGGCCGTGATCAGGAAGGTGGCCGGAGTGCCCGACGGGGCAGCCTCCTCTTGGTATGCGATGCCGCCAGAAACCCGCCTCGCCGCAGCCTGGATGCACGCCGACTATTTGGTCGGGACGCTTCTTGAGGCAGGACATGATCCACTCAAAGCCGCCGAAGCGTTCAGCGGGGCACCTTGCGCGACGCCACCCAGGGCGACGGTGTTGCACGAGCCCGGGTTCGACGGCTCCGCCGCGGATCCGGGGTCCCTGAGCCACGAAGCGCTGCTGTTCCACGGTCTGGGCTACGCCCTTGGAACCGAGATGCCGGCCACGGCGATGCCGCACCTCGACGCCGTTCGGCAGATGTTGTCGCGGGACGTCGAAGGCAATTGCCTCCCATTCGTGTTGCTGTACTCCGATCGCGCTTCGGCGAACAACGCCTTGGGCACCTGGATGACCGCTCGTCCGGCTTGGCTGTTCGGACCCGGCCAGGACTTGTCCGACGAGGGCGTGAAATCTGAAATCGCCGGTTTGGTCGAGAAACTTTCGCCCGGCATCGTGACAGATGCGGCTGCATGGGTGCTGCTTGGCGCCCTAGCTCAGCCAGCACTCGCCCCGAACATTTTGGCCAAGATGTC
>CAHJXG010000565.1 GCA_903644035.1 Rhodospirillales bacterium | reverse complement strand
AACATTCAGCCCGGCGGAATGCCGAAACTACCTCGCAAACTCTGGATACAAGTTCGAGTGAACAGAAATTGCTCTAGTCGCATCTTCGGCCCATCCAAGACCGACCACCTGATCGGCGATTACCGCCATGCCCGCAACGCCGTGCAGGGTTGGAAAGACATGCACGCCGCTGCCTGTGCCAAGCTGGCCCTGGCCAACACCCACGACCCGAAGTGGCGCCGTCTGAGCCAGTGCGATGCGTTCCGCACCATCAACGCCATCCGGGCGAAGATGCGCGCGAACTATCGCGCCCTCGAAGCTGCCACGGCCGCGCTGCTGGCGCTGGGCGTCTTGGTGGAGGGCCTGTGATGCATACCGCTCAGCATCAGGTCGCTTCGGCCACCCTTGGGGCACCCCCACATGGCCTGACGGTCGGGGCCACCGTGGCGATCTACTCGTCTTACAGCAGCAAGCAGATCGGCACCGAGACGGTGGCTCGCGTGCTGGCGCGCTGGGTGATGGTGCAATCATCGAGTTGGCGCACGCCGGTCAAGTTCCGAACCTGCGCGCCCCTGCGTGGCCACCGGATTACCGGCGGTGTGGCTGAGCACCTCAACGAGTGGATCGTGGTGCCGTCCAGCGCCGACAACCTCATTGCCTCGCGGTCGAGCGACAAGCCGACTGTCTGACGCCGTCCGCGCCGGGCGGAACCCCGGCATTGCGGCGCGAACGCGGCTGACACCGCGCCCGCGCCTAGCCCCAAGCAAGGACCTATCCCTATGCTCACGACCACAAGCACCGATACCACAACCGCCAGCGCCGATCAGCCGCAATCTCGCGGCGCCCCCAGCCGCCGGACGCTCGCCCTCGGCGGCATGACGACTGCCATTGCCGGGCTGATGTCGGTCATGCCGGTGGACACGGCTGCTGCCGCCAACGCGAACGAGGACGGTTCTGACCTGGTGCTAATCCAACTCAGCGCCCGTGTCGTCGCCGTTCGCAGAGACCGTAGCGGCTTTCAGGCCCGGATGTTCGATCTGCTTCCCGCCGATCCCGTCCACGACACGACGTTCAACCGTATCCTGGCGTTGGATGCCAAGACGGATCGGCTTGCTGGACAGATCGCTAAACTGCCGGCGCGAACCCAGCTCGGGGTTCAGGCTCGTGCTGCGGCTGTTCACGCGCTGTTGCCCATGGATTTCGGGATCGACGACCTGGTCCCGATCAACTGGCATGGTGGGATGCTCGACGCGCTGCTGCGCGACGTGATGGGGAGGGCCTGATATGGCATCGCTGTCCAAGCGGAAGCAAGTCGAGGCCCTGGGCTGGCGGTTCGCCGCGGTCCCATACTTTCGGGAGGAAGGGCGGTTCTGGCGCAACTCAAAGACAGGCGCAAAAAGCCCGGCACGTTACGACTATGAAAACCCCGAAGCCTGGATCGCGACGCCGCCGCCGGGTTCGCCAATGGCCGAGCGGCGGTTTGAGGGCCGGGGCGTCAACGCTGCCGTGCGGTGGGCCTTCGATCAGGAAAAAGCGCCCCGCCCGGATGCGGACCTGACCGGGGTCGCCGCGTTGGCGGCGCTGATGGGAGATGCCAGGGCCTTCGGGCGTCGTGGCGGATGTGCGGGATGACATGGACGCCCGCCGCCGGCCCGATGCCGAGCTGCTGAGCCTGTGCAACGACGCGTTAGGAGCTGAGCGAGCCGCTGATCGGCTTCGGAATGAAAGGCCCGATCCCTGGAAAGAGCGGCAGGTGCTTACCTCGGTGATCAAGCGGATTTTGGAGGCATCGAGAACGCATGAACGCTTGGTGCCGCAGATCGTGGGCCTCAGTGCCACCACAAAGACTGGCGTTGTCGCCAAGGCCGAGGTCGTGGTCGGGCTGTTCCACAACAGCAGCGGGCTGCGGAGCGAGGCGTTCCGGTCGCTGGTCGATGACCTGCTGGCCCTGCTCGGGGCAGGACCTGCATGATCGAGTTTCCGACAATCCTGCTGGAGCGAGTGACTCTCGCTCTGGCCGGCGTCCACAACAGCAGGCGAGACCCACACCGCCGGTCTCGTGCTGCTATGGCAGCGGCTGATTTCTACTTCGGCACTCGCGAGGCTGCGATCCGCCGTGAGGAGCGGGCGGCATTGAGAGAGGATATGGAGATGTCTGTCACTGTCGCTGTTTGTGAGCAGTCGGCGCGGCATGACTTTCAGCAGCAGGCTCTCGCAGCGTGCCGGAAGGTCGCGTGCAAGCACTATCGCACTAAGCGGGTTGTTGCCAGCGATGCCGCGCTAGAGTGCGTCGAGGCGGTGCGGGCGCTTCTGCCGGCTCTGAACGACTCAATCTGACCGCAAACAAGGTCGCAATGGTTGAGAAGGGGCTGGGTCGCAGGGGCCAGCCCCTTCGCTTATGCGGGTTCTACTCATGCCCGATACGCTTGACATAACGTCCCGATATGCGTCACATAACACCATATGATTGAGAGCGTCTGGGATAAGCGGACAGCGGCGGTGTTTCAGGGACGAACGTCCAAAGGGTTCTCATCAGACATTGCCAAGGTTGCGCGGCGGAAGCTGCGGATGGTGGACGCTGCCGTGCGATTGAACGATCTGCGACTGCCTCCAGGCAACAAGCTTGAGGCCCTGACAGATGACCGGGCCGGGCAGCACAGTATCCGCGTGAACGATCAGTGGCGCGTCTGCTTCGTCTGGACCGAAGGCGCAGCACGCGAGGTTGAGATTGTGGATTATCACTGAAAGGGGACTGCTATGAGCATCGCCCGCGCAGAGTTGGCTACCATGGATTTTTCGGACATCGCAACCGGTGAGCGGCTGGCACCCGTGACGCCAGGCGACGTGCTGCTGCACGATTTCATGGAACCGTTGGGGTTGTCTGCCCGCGCGCTGGCTCGCGAGATTGAAGTGCCGGCAAACCGGATCACTGAAATCATCAACGGTGAGCGTGTCATCACGGCCGATACCGCAGTTCGCCTAGAGCATCGGTTCGGCGTGAGTGCTGAGTTCTGGATGAACCTTCAGACCGCCCATAATCTTGAGTTGGCGCGGGAGCGGGTTGTAATTGCGGCTTAGGGTTCATTGCGTTTGATCTCTTGTCGTGCCGTGCGCTACATCGACGCCGCGTTTCGGTCCGAACAGCAGAGAAGCAAGCTGCAGGAGACTCTCGTTCTCCTCTTCGCCCGTGTCGCGGGCCAAGGCGCTGCGCAGGGTTTCCCGTGCTTCCTCCTTCAAGGAGCGATGATGGGCACGGGCGCGGGCCCTGAGGCGGGCACGCAGCGCATCATCGACGTGGCGGATCAGCAGGCTGGACACGGAAGCTTCCTGGTTGGCAGCCTTGCCGCACGACTTTGCTCGCATGACAGCGCCAGCAGACGCTCATCTGCCGCATGACACCCCGTCCAGTCGCCGACATGATCTCCCGGAAGCCCGAAAGGCCTGTGCGGCTTGGAACTCCAGTTGCTGTGCGGCCTGCGGCTACGGATCGGCGCTGCCCATCCCACACCCTTGCGCCGGGTCGTCTTTCTGGGCCATCCCGTCCAGCGTGCGGCGGGTTTGGCGCATGGCCTGCTCGGTTTGCGCCATCCAGTGGTCGAGCGCGGTGTAGTCGTAGGTCCAGCGCTCCATCGGGGTGAGCGGCCCGGCGGGCGTCTCCGGCGCCGGCGCCGGAGGCGTCTCGGTGAGCCAAGCCGGGGGCCGTCCGCGGCCGCG
>CAHJXG010000564.1 GCA_903644035.1 Rhodospirillales bacterium | reverse complement strand
TGGCGCCCCGCGCCGGCAGGCCGGGCGGGACCCGCACGGCGAACCGCGGGACGGCCGGGCGCTTTCCCGGCTAGGACGCGATCCCGTCCTGCGCCCTTGCGCGCCGCCGTATCGCTGCGCATTTTGATGACGGGATCATCGAGACAGGAGCCTGGGTGCCAATGGATGGCGTAACCGACGCAAGACGCATCACGATCCATTCGCCCGAGGATTTCGCCGGGATGCGGAGCGCCGGGCAGCTGGCGGCACAGACGCTGGACATGATTGCGCCCCACGTCCGTCCGGGCGTGACCACCGCGGCGCTCAACGCGCTGTGCCATGAGTTCATCGAGGCGCACGGCGCGGTGCCGGCCCCGCTGAACTACCGCGGGTTCCCGAAATCCATCTGCACCTCGATCAACCATGTCGTGTGCCACGGCATCCCGGGTGAGCGGCGGCTGATTGACGGCGACGTGCTCAACATCGACGTCACCGTCGTGCTGGACGGCTGGCACGGCGACAGCAGCCGGATGTTCGCCGCCGGGCCGCCCTCGACCAAGGCGCACAAGCTGATCGACGTGACCTACGAGGCCCTGATGCGCGGCGTGGCGGCGGTGAAGCCCGGTGCGACGCTCGGCGACATCGGCCACGCGATCCAGGTCTATGTCGAGGCCAACCGGTTCAGCGTCGTGCGGGACTTCTGCGGCCACGGCATCGGCCGCCGCTTCCACGAGGCGCCGAACATCCTGCATTTCGGCCGCAGCGGCGAGGGTCCGGTGCTGCAGCCCGGCATGTTCTTCACCGTCGAGCCGATGGTCAACGCCGGCCGGCCGGAGGTCAAGGTGCTGGATGACGGCTGGACCGCGGTGACCCGCGACCGCAGCCTGTCGGCGCAGTTCGAGCACATGGTGGGCGTCACCGAGCAGGGCTGCGAGGTGTTCACCGTCTCCCCCGCCGGACTGCACAAGCCGCCCTACGAATGATCCACACGACGACGCACCGGCTGCGGTTCAACGACACGGACCGGCTGGGGCACGTCAACAACGCGGTGTTCGCGGTCATGCTGGAGCAGGGCCGGTCGGAACTCGCGGTCGAGGCCGGCCTGCCCATCGAGTCCCAGGGTGCCGCCCTGGTGATCGTCCGGCTGGAACTCGAATTCCTGCGCGAGATGGCCTGGCCCGGCGCCGTGACTGTGGAGACCGAGGTCGCCCGGCTGGGCAACCGCTCCTTCACCTTGCGGCAACGCCTGGTCTCAGCCGGCGAGCTTTGCGCCCGGGCCGTCACGGTGCTCGTGGTGATGGACCGCGCCGCCCGCCGGGCCTTGCCGCTGGAGGCTGCGTGGCGGGACAGCCTGACGCGCTGGCTCGAAACCGGCGCGTGATGCTTGGCCGAGGCGCCGCCTGATCTGTTCTCGCCGGCGGCCCGGCCATCCGACCCGACCCCGCCATCGCCGACCAGTGCGGAGGGACATCGCGCCCGGATGCGCGCCCGCCTGCTGACCGCCGGGCCGGACGGCGTGGCCGATCACGAGCTGCTGGAGATGGTGCTGTTCCTGGCACTGCCCCGGCGCGACACCAAGCCGATCGCCCGTGCGCTGCTGGCGCGGTTTGGCAGCTTTGCCGCGGCGGTGTCGGCGCCTCTGACAGATTTGCGGGGCATCGAAGGGTTGGGGGACGCGGGCGCGGCGGCGCTCAAGACCATCCAAGCCGCAGCCTTGCGCCTGGCCCGGGCGGGCCTGCCCTAACCCGGCAGGTGCGCCGAGATGTCGTGCGCGCCGTCCCACATCAGCCGCAGGGCCACATAGACCACGATCACCAGGCCGACCCAGGCGATCCAGCGGTAACGCTCCAGGAGGTCGGCGACCAGGCGGGCCGCGACGCCCATCAGCAGGACCGAGATGGTCAACCCGAACACCAGAACCCATGGATGCTCGCGCGATGCGCCGGCGACGGCCAGCACGTTGTCGAGGCTCATGGAGATGTCGGCCAGGACGATCTGGATCAGCGCCTGCCGCATCGTCTTCACCGGCGCCCCGGCCGAGGCGACCTCGTGGTGGGACCCGCGCAGCTCGCGATACATCCGCCAGGACACCCAGAGCAGCAGCAGCCCGCCGGCGAACAGCAGCCCGACAATGGCCAGCAGCTGCAGGGTCACCAGCGCGAAGCCGATCCGCAGGACGGTCGCGATGGCGATGCCGATCAGGATGGCGCGCGATTTCTGGGCGGCTGGCAGGCCGGTCACCGCCATGCCGACCACGACCGCGTTGTCGCCCGCCAGCACTAGGTCGATGAGCAGCACCTGGCCGAGTGCGATGAGCTGCGGCCAGATGTCGGTGGGAAGGATCAACACAGGCTCCTGAAATGGCAAAAGCCCTGATATTGTCATCAGGGGCGCACGGGCGTACTGGCAGCAGGCAAACCCGTACAGCCCAAGAGGCCGCCCATGGTTCCCCGCTACTCCCGTCCTGCCATGACCGCGATCTGGGCGCCAGAGAACCGTTTCCGCATTTGGTTCGAAATCGAGGCGCTGGCCGCCGAGGCGATGGCGGAGCTGGGCAGCATCCCGGCCGAGGCCGCCCGCGCCATCCGCACCCGCGGCGATGCCAAGCTGGCCGCCATCGGCCCGGCCGACCTCGCCCGCATCGACGCCATCGAGGCCGAGACCCGGCACGACGTGATCGCCTTCCTCACCTGGCTGGCCGAGGGCATCGGCGACGACAGCCGCTTCGTGCACCAGGGGCTGACCAGCAGCGACGTGCTCGACACCTGCTTCTCGCTCCAGCTTACCCAGGCGGCCGACCTGCTGCTGGCGGACCTCGACGCGCTGCTGGCCGCGCTGAAGCGCCGAGCGATGGAGCACCGGCGCACGCTGACCATCGGACGCAGCCACGGCATCCATGCGGAGCCGACGAGCTTTGGCCTGAAGCTCGCCGGGCACTACGCCGAGTTCGCCCGCAACCGCGCCCGGCTGGTGCAGGCGCGGGCGGAGGTCGCGGTCTGCGCGATCAGCGGCGCCGTCGGCACCTATGCCCATGTGGACCCGGCGGTCGAGGCGCATGTGGCGCAGCGGCTCGGCCTGCAGCCCGAGGTGGTCTCGACCCAGGTGATCCCGCGCGACCGCCACGCCGCGTTCTTCTGTACCCTGGGCGTGATCGCGTCGGGCATCGAGCGGCTGGCGACCGAGGTCCGGCACCTGCAGCGCAGCGAGGTGCGGGAGGCGGAGGAGTTCTTCCACCCGGGCCAGAAGGGCAGCAGCGCCATGCCGCACAAGCGCAACCCCGTGCTGTCGGAGAACCTGACCGGCCTCGCCCGCATCGTCCGCGCCGCCGTGACGCCGGCGCTGGAGAACGTGGCGCTGTGGCATGAGCGCGACATCAGCCATTCGAGCGTGGAGCGGGCCATCGGTCCCGACGCGACGGTGACGCTCGACTTCGCGTTGGCGCGGCTGGCCGGGATGATCGACAAGCTCACGGTGTATCCCGAGCAGATGGCGGCGAACCTCGAGAGCCTGGGCGGCGTGGTGCACAGCGGCGAGGTGCTGCTGGCGCTGACGCGGGCAGGCATCTTGCGGGAGGACGCCTACCGTATCGTGCAGCGGAGCGCGATGGCGAGCTGGACCCAGCTCGGCCAGCCCGGCGCGAAGGGCTTCCGCGCCCATCTGGACGCCGACCCAGAGGTCGCCGCGCGCGTGCCGCCCGCGGAGCTGGACCGCGCGATGGCGGCCGAGCTGCACCTGCGCCATGTCGATCACGTGTTTGCGCGCGTGTTCGGCGGCCACGATGTCGCCATGGCTGCGGCCTGATTCGGCCATCGTCGATGCGCAGCTTGACCAGGGATCAGAGGAGGTCCCTGGCAATGCGCAAATTCCTGATGGGTCTTACGATTTTGGCGGGCGTGGCGGCAGTCCCGGCGGCGCAGGCGGCGTCGCGTGCCGTTCCATCTCCGCTCGCCTTTGACGCGCCGATTGTGCAGCCGGCGCAATACTACGGAGACTGGCGCTACCGCGAGTGGCGCCGGCATGAGGCGTTCGAGCGGTATCGCCGCCATCAATGGCGCCGCCAGCATCGCTTCGAGGAGCGCGAGTACGGCCGGCGCGGCTGGTAGCGTCACGCACAGGGTGGCATACGCGCGCCGGTGTGCACCGTCATCCTGCTCCTGCGCCCGGGCCATGCCTGGCCGGTCCTGATCGCTGCCAACCGCGACGAGCGGCTGGATCGGCCCTGGGACCTGCCAGGCGCCCACTGGCCTGAACAGCCCGGCGTCGTGGCCGGGCGTGACCGCCTGGGCGGCGGCACGTGGATGGCGATGCGCGGCGGCGTGCTGGCGGCGGTGTTGAACCGGCCGGGCAGCCTCGGGCCGGCGCCCGGGAAGCTGAGCCGGGGCGGGCTGCCGCTGGTGGCGCTGCGCCATGCCTCGGCGTCCGCGGCGGTCGATGCGTTGCT
>CAHJXG010000563.1 GCA_903644035.1 Rhodospirillales bacterium | reverse complement strand
CCCTCCCGCCTGCAGCGCGCGGGTCACCTCGTCCGGCGGGCTGGGCGTCGCGAGGTCGATGTCGGCAACGGCACGCCCGGCGATGGCGTCCCGCACGCAGCCGCCGACCAGGCGGGCGCCGGGCAGGACGGCGAGCACAGCCAGCAGAGCCGGGTCGGAGAGGAACGCCGGCGGCGCGATGCGCAGCGCCGGCTGCGACGTCATCCCACGCGCCCCAGCACGATCATCCCAACGTGCCCCAGCACGATCATCCCGCGTGCCCCGGCACGACTCGCCCATCGCGCAGCGCAGCCGGAACGTAGCGCGCCCCGGCAGGCAGGCGCTCATGCACGCCGAACCACGCCAGCCCGCCGCCGAACACCAGCAGGCCCAGGAGGATAGCAGACAGCGCGCGCGGCGACGGCCCGGCCTGGCCGCGCGCCACCGTCACGCGCCACAGCGCATAGGCGCCGATCGGGGCGAGGAACAGCAGGAGTTCAGCCAAGCGGATCATTGCGCCGCCACGGCCACCGCGCGCGCATCCAGCCCGTCACGGGCGCGCAGGCGATGCGCCAAATGCACCAGGATGGCGGCGGTCGCGCCCCAGATGTAGTGCTCCGGATGCGGCCACACCCAGAACTCCCGCATCCGCCCGCGAAACAGCGCCCGCCGGCGCTCAGGCGCGTCGGGATCGAGCAGGACGGACAGCGGCAGGGTGAAGATCGCCTCGACCTCGGCCTCCGACGGCGTCAGCGCCAGGCCATCCGGCAGCAGGGCCAGCACCGGGGAAATCCGGAACCCGGTGCCGGTCAGGTAGTCCGGCAGCCGACCAACGACCTCGACATGCCGGGGCGGCAGGCCGACCTCCTCCTCCGCCTCACGCAATGCCGCAGCCTCGATGGAGGCATCGGTGCCCTCGATCCGGCCGCCGGGGAACGCCACCTGCCCGGCATGGGACTTGAGCGTCGCCGAACGCTTGGTCAGCAGGATGCCGGGCCGCGCCCCGTGCAGGATCGGCACCAGCACCGCCGCTGCCACCGCCGGGCCGCGGCTGAGGTCTTGGGCGTCATCGGAGGTGGCAAGGGCAGCGATGGCGTCCGGGGGAACGAGAGCCAGGCGCTCCCGCAGCGTTGTCAGGTCCAAGCGGTCACGCCTCGCAGTCGCAGTCGCTGCCATGCGGCAGGTCGCCCAGCGAGAAGAACTGCCCCTGGCTCCACACGCCCAGCACGCGGCGGCCCGCGACGAGCCCGGGCACGGCCAACGCCACCAGCTCGTAATACACGGCGCGGCCGATCCGGGCCTCCAGCGCGATGCTCTCGGACATCCGGATCGTGATGTAGGGCGTCGGCTCGCAGGTCAAGTAATCGTGCTTGACGCGGATGGGATGCTCGGCGCCGGCGGCCACGACCTGATCGACGTTGGTGCGGAAGGACAGCACCTGATCCCGGCCGTTGCCGGACCAGTCCAGCTCCACGGCGATCCAGGGCACGTCCTCGACCTGGATTCGCCCGCGCTCCACGGGCGTCTCGAGCCAATAATCGCCGTCCGCGCTGCGTTTCAGCACGCTGCTGAACAGGCAGACCATCTCCTTCCGGCCAATCGGGCTGCCGCGATACAGCCACGTGCCGTCACGCTTGATCAGGAACGGCAGATCGCCGCACTCGACGCGAGGCGGGCGAGATCGGGCCGGCTTCGCGGCGCCTGGGCAGGCGGCGAGTTGCGGCGAGAGGTTTTCATGTCTAGCTGTTTGCCGCTCGGGCATGGCATCGTTCACGTCTGCGTCTCCGGGCAACGCCCTGCGTCCGTCGCCGTCCGCGATATAGGTAGCCTCCCCCCGTTGATGAAAGCCCCGGCATGGGCAGATCATGGGGGTCCACGTAGCAGCCATCCCTTGGAGGGCACGCCGTTGCCGATAAGCGACACACAGGGTTTGGTCGGAGAGATCGAGGCGCTCGGCACCCGGGCGGCGACGGCACGGGCGGAGATCGGCCGGGTCATCTTCGGCCAGGAGAGCGTGATCGAGGAGGTGCTGGTCACCCTGCTCTCCGGCGGGCACGCGCTCCTGGTCGGCGTGCCCGGCCTCGGCAAGACGCTGCTGGTGGAGACGCTGGGCACCGTGCTCGGCCTCCAGCCCAAGCGGGTGCAGTTCACCCCGGACCTGATGCCGGCCGACATCACCGGCAGCGAGGTGCTGGACGACGACGGCCAGGGCCGGCGCAGCTTCCGCTTCGTGCCCGGCCCGGTGTTCTGCCAGCTGCTGATGGCCGACGAGATCAACCGCGCCAGCCCGCGCACCCAGTCCGCCCTGCTGCAGGCCATGCAGGAGGGCCGGGTGGCCTATGGCGGCGTCGATCATCCGCTGCCCCGGCCGTTCCATGTCCTCGCCACGCAGAACCCGCTGGAGCAGGAGGGCACCTACCCACTGCCGGAGGCACAGCTCGACCGTTTCCTGCTTCAGGTGGACGTGGGCTATCCCGACCTTGCGGCGGAGCGCACGATGCTGCTGGCCACCACGGGTGCCGCGATAGAGCGTGCCCGCCCCGTGCTGACTGCGGAGGAGCTGATGGCGGCGCAGACACTGATCCGCCGGGTGCCGGTAGGAGAGACCGTGGTGGACGCCATCCTGAACCTGGTGCGCGGCGGCCGGCCGGAGACGACCGGCGTCGACACGGTGCGTCGTCACGTCGCCTGGGGGCCAGGGCCGCGCGCCGCGCAGTCCCTGA
>CAHJXG010000562.1 GCA_903644035.1 Rhodospirillales bacterium | reverse complement strand
ATCCCCGTGCTGACCGACGTGCACAGCGCCGACCAGTGCGACCCGGCGGCCGAGGCGGTCGATATCCTGCAGATCCCTGCCTTCCTGTGCCGGCAGACCGACCTGCTGATCGCCGCCGGCGAGACGGGGCGCGCGGTCAACGTGAAAAAAGGCCAGTTCCTGGCGCCCTGGGACATGGCGCACGTCGCCAGCAAGATCGCCGAGACCGGAAACGAGAGCATCCTGCTGACGGAACGCGGCGTGAGCTTCGGCTACAACACGCTCGTCACCGACTTCCGCGGCCTGCCGGTGCTGGCGCGGACCGGCTACCCCGTGGTGTTCGACGCGACGCACAGCGTGCAGCAGCCCGGCGGGCAGGGCGGCTCGTCCGGCGGGCAACGCGAGTTCGCCCCGGTGCTGGCCCGCGCGGCCCTCGCGGTCGGCGTCGCCGCGCTGTTCATCGAGACCCACCCGGACCCCGATGCGGCGCCGAGCGACGGGCCGAACATGATCCCGCTACACGCGATGCCGGCGCTGATCGCGCGCTTGAGGGCGCTGGACGATTTTTGCAAAGCTGCCACCCACACCGACCGGACGGAGCCTTCATGAGCGCCATCGCCGACATCGTCGCCCGCGAGGTCCTGGACAGCCGGGGCAACCCGACCGTGGAGGTCGATGTCCTGCTGGACAGCGGCGTCGCCGGGCGGGCGACGGTGCCGTCGGGCGCCAGCACCGGCGCGCACGAGGCGGTGGAGCTGCGCGACGGCGACAAGGCGCGTTACGGCGGCAAGGGCGTGCGCACCGCCTGCGCCAGCGTCGAGGGGGAGATCTTCGACGCGCTCAGCGGCATGGACCCGACCGACCAGATCCGGCTCGACGAGATCATGATCGACCTGGACGGCACGCCCAACAAGTCGCGGCTGGGCGCCAACGCGATCCTCGCGGTGTCGCTCGCGGTGGCGAAGGCGGCGGCCGCCGATCTGAAGCTGCCGCTGTATCGCTACGTCGGCGGCGTGTTCGCCCGCACGCTGCCGGTGCCGATGATGAACATCGTGAACGGCGGCAAGCACGCGGACAACCCGATCGACATCCAGGAGTTCATGGTTCAGCCGGTGGGCGCGCCTACGCTGGCCGACGCGATCCGGGTCGGGGCCGAGATCTTCCATGCGCTGAAATCGAAGCTGCACGCCGCCGGGCACAACACCAACGTGGGCGACGAGGGCGGTTTCGCGCCCGGCCTCAAATCCGCCGACGAGGCGCTGGGCTTCATCACCCAGGCCTGCGAGCAGGCGGGCTACCGGCCCGGCGAGGACGTGACCTTCGCGCTCGACTGCGCAAGCACCGAGTTCTTCCAGGACGGCGAGTACCGCCTGGACGGAGAGGGCAAGCGGTTCGATGCCGGGGGCATGGTGTCCTACCTGGCCGACCTGGTGGGCCGCTATCCCATCGTCTCCATCGAGGATGGCTGCGCCGAGGACGACTGGGCGGGCTGGAAGCACCTGACGGAGGTGCTGGGCGGCAAGGTGCAGCTGGTGGGCGACGACCTGTTCGTGACCAACAGCGAGCGGCTGCGGCGCGGGATCGAGAGCGGGACGGCCAACTCGATCCTGGTCAAGGTGAACCAGATCGGCACGCTGTCCGAGACGCTGGAAGCCGTGGAGTTGGCGCAGCGGGCCGGGTTCACCGCCGTGATGAGTCATCGGTCGGGGGAGACGGAGGACACGACGATCTCCGACCTGGCGGTCGCGACCAATTGCGGGCAGATCAAGACCGGCAGCCTGGCCCGGAGCGACCGGACGGCGAAATACAACCAGCTGATCCGCATCGAGGCGGAACTGGGTCCGGCGGCGCGCTACGCCGGGCGCACCATCCTGCGGCGCGCGTGAGGCGTCGCGTCCGTTCCTGAAACGAAGTATCATGCCGGCGAAGCAGGGCAGGAGTGCATCATGAGCTGGAGCGGGGCGTTGAGGCGGCAGGCGAGGGCGATGATCGCGCCGACCGTGTTCCTGGGATTGGCCGGGTATTTCGGCTGGAATGCCACGCAGGGTGCGCGGGGATCGCAGGCGTTTGCCGTGCGCCAGGAGCAGCTGAGGGCGGTGGAAGCCGAGCTGCTGCGCGTGACGACGGAGCGCGACATGTGGGAGCGCCGGGTTGCGGGCCTGCGGGACCGGCGGCTCGATCCCGACACGCTGGACGAGCGCGCGCGCGTCATGCTCAACGTCGCCGATCCCTCCGACATCGTGATGCCGTACGGCGCGGGCAAGCGCCTGTTCTGACCGGGGCCGCCGTCAAGGCGTTTTGCCGGGCCATTGTTGAGCGGCGTCCTCTATTGCATTGCACAACAAGAGTTATTCGGTCAGCGGACTTGTCGTGATCGAACGTGGTCGCTAGGTGTTGGAGACATAGTTTATGTCCCACAGGAGCGACGCGCATGGCGCAGGCAGCCGAGACACGGAAGCGCGGCAAGGACCCTGAGACCGCCCTCAATTCCGGGTCCGCCGATCAGGCCGAGATGCCGCGCGCGCCCGCCACCAACCAGGCCATGAGCCGGGAGCAGCTCGTCAAGGCGTATGGCGACATGCTGCTGATCCGCCGCTTCGAGGAGAAGGCTGGACAGCTCTACGGCATGGGCCTGATCGGCGGCTTCTGCCATCTGTACATCGGGCAGGAGGCCGTGGTCGTGGGCATCCAGCTGGCGCTGTCCGACGGCGACCAGGTCATCACGTCGTATCGCGACCACGGCCACATGCTGGCGACCGGCATGGAGCCGCGCGGCGTGATGGCGGAGCTGACCGGGCGCAGCGGCGGCTACTCCAAGGGCAAGGGCGGCTCCATGCACATGTTCAGCAAGGAGAAGCGCTTCTTCGGCGGCCACGGCATCGTGGGCGCGCAGGTGAGCCTGGGCACCGGGCTTGCGATGGCGAACTGGTATCGTGGCAGCGACCGGGTGTGCGCCACCTATTTCGGCGACGGCGCGTCGAGCCAGGGGCAGGTGTTCGAGAGCTTCAACCTGGCGGCGCTGATGAAGCTGCCCTGCATCTACGTCATCGAGAACAACAAGTATGGCATGGGCACGAGCCTGGAGCGCGCCTCGGCGTCGCATGACCTGTCGGTCAACGGGGCGCCGTGGGGCATCCCGGGCGCCAAGGTTGACGGCATGGACGTGACGGCGGTCAAGGCGGCGGCGGACCTGGCCGTGGCGCATTGCCGGTCCGGCGCCGGGCCGTATCTGCTGGAAGTCCAGACCTATCGCTACCGCGGCCACTCCATGTCGGACCCGGCGAAGTACCGCACCCGCGACGAGGTGCAGAAGATGCGCACCGAGCGCGACTGCATCGAGGCGGCGCGGCACCTGCTGGAGGCGGCCGGCATGGGCGACGACGAGTTCAAGGCAATCGACGCCGCGGTGAAGGCCCGCGTCCAGGAGGCGGCCGACTTCGCGCAAAGCAGCCCCGAGCCGGACGAGCGTGAACTGTGGACCGACGTTCTGGTCGAGGGCTGAGGGCGTGAGCACACAGATTCTGATGCCGGCGCTGTCGCCGACCATGACGGAGGGCAAGCTGGCGCGCTGGCTGAAGAAGGTCGGCGAGGACGTGCGGGCCGGCGACGTGATCGCGGAGATCGAGACGGACAAGGCGACCATGGAGGTCGAAGCCGTTGATGAGGGCAAGCTGTCCCAGATCCTGGTGGAGGAGGGCACTGACGGCGTCGCGGTGAACACGCCGATCGCGACCTTGTCGGCCGATGGCGAGGCGGCGAGTGAGGCGGCGGCCAAGCCGGACACGCCCGCGCCGGCCGCG
>CAHJXG010000561.1 GCA_903644035.1 Rhodospirillales bacterium | reverse complement strand
GAAGGGCGGCGGGGCGGCAGGTGCGCGGGGGCCGCCTGCGGCGCCTCCGTCAGCAGCCGCACCAGCTCGCCCGGCGGCGGCAGGTCGGCGACGTAGCACAGCCGGATCAGCACCATCTCCACCGCAGCGCGTCGGTCCGGCGCCTGCTCGGCCTCCTGCGTGCCCTTCAGCAGCATCTGCCAGGCGCGGCCCAGGACGGGCATGGTCAGGCGGTCAGCGAGCGCCGCGCCGCGGGTGCGCTCCGCCTCCGGCAGCTCGGTGCCGTCGCGGAGGGCGGGCACGGATTTCAGCCGGGTCAGGGTGTGGGTGAGGTCCAGCAGGTCGCCCAGCATGAGGCCGAGGTCCGCGCCGCGCTCATGCGCGCGGTCGGTGATCGCCAGCGCCTGGTCCGGCCGCCCGGCCATCACCGCCTCCATCAGGTCGAACACCGCCGAGCGGTCGGCGAGGCCCAGCATGTCGGCCACAGCGGCGCCGTCGATGGGGGCACCCCCCGCCCCCTGCGCGATGGCCTGGTCCAGCAGCGACAGCCCGTCCCGCACCGAGCCGTCCGCCGCCCGGGCGATCAGGTCGAGCGCGTCCGGCGCCACCGCCACGCCCTCCTTCGCCGCGATGCGCCCGAACTGCCCCACCAGCTCCGCCACCGAGACCCGGCGCAGGTCGAAGCGCTGGCAGCGGGACAGCACCGTGACCGGCACCTTGCGGATCTCGGTGGTCGCGAAGATGAACTTCACGTGCGGCGGCGGCTCCTCCAGCGTCTTCAGCAGGGCGTTGAAGGCGTTGCGGGACAGCATGTGGACCTCGTCCACGATGAACACCTTGGTGCGCGCCTGCAGCGGGCGGTAGCGGGCGGCGTCGATCACCTCCCGCATGTCGTCGACGCCGGTGCGGCTGGCGGCGTCCATCTCGATCACGTCGGGGTGGCGGTCGGCGAGGATCGCGACGCAGTTGGGGCAGACGCCGCAGGGATCGGCGGCCGGGCCGCCCGTGCCGTCGGGACCCACGCAGTTCAGCGCACGGGCGATGATGCGGGCCGTCGTGGTCTTGCCGACGCCGCGCACGCCGGTCAGCATCCAGGCATGGGCCACCCGGTTCTGCGCAAAGGCGTTGCGCAGCACGCGGACCATGGCCTCCTGCCCGATCAGGTCGTCGAAGGTGGTGGGGCGGTACTTGCGGGCCAGCACGCGATACGGCGCGGGCGGCGCGGCAGCCGGCGTCTCCGGCTCCCCGAACAGCCCGGGACCGGGGGGCGGCTCGGGCAAGGTGTCGTCCACAAAGCCAGACATGCGCCCGGTTCCTGCCGCCGACGGTGTGAGGGGTGGGAGGCCGGACACCGACCCGAGCATGAACTCGTTGCGGCTGCTTCCTTCCGGACCTGACCGGGTTGGCGAGGCGCCCGTCCGCCGCCGACCTCCCACGGCTCTCATACCACGGCACCCCGGGGTTGGCACAAGCCTGGCGCCATGCGAAATCCCGCGTGCATGTCAGTCATCCTCGCCAGCCGCCCCAACGTCTACACCGGCAGCCCGCTGGACCGTGCGGACCGGCACCGCACCGACGAGGCCTGGGTCGCCGGGCGCCTGGCCGATCCCGCCAGCCTCTGGGTCCCGGTCTGGCGCGCCCGCACCCTGTTCCGCGGCCTCGACGAGGGCCGGCCGGAGGCCGTGTTCCTGACCGGGGAGGCGGCGTCGGCGCTGCGCATGGCGGGCGGACCCTGGGCGTTCCTCGGGCTGCAGGACGGCATCGCGACGTTCACCGTCGACGTCAGCGCCGTCGATGACCCGCTGCCGCTGCTGCCGGACGGGGCGGCGTGGCCGCCCGGGGTGGCGCGGTTCGAGGACCTGCGGCAGATCGGACCCGGCCTCGCGCCCAACGAGGCCGCGATCCTCGCCCATGCCCGCGGCCTCATGCACTGGCGCATCCGCCACGGCTTCTGCGGCGTGTGCGGCGGGCGGTGCGAGCCGCGGAGCGCCGGGCACGCGATGGCCTGCACCCAATGCAAGGCGCAGCACTTCCCGCGCACCGACCCGGCCGTCATCATGCTGGTTCACCGCGGCGGCCGCGCGCTGCTGGGCCACTCGACGCGCTTTCCCAAGGTCACGATGTACTCGACCCTCGCCGGCTTCGTGGAGCCCGGCGAAAGCCTGGAGGAGGCAGTGGCGCGCGAGGTGCTGGAGGAAAGCGCCATCCGCGTGGGCCAGGTGCGCTACCACAGCAGCCAGCCCTGGCCCTTCCCGTCCAGCATCATGCTCGGCTTCTACGCGGAGGGGCTGACGGAGGAGATCACCATCGACCCCAACGAGCTGCAGGACGCCCGCTGGTTCTCCCGCGCCGAGCTGCGCGACCCCGACGCCCAGGGGATCAGCCTGCCGCGCCGGGACAGCATCGCGCGGCGCCTGATCGAGGACTGGATCGCGCACGCATGAGCCGGGTCGCATCCCTGGCCCTGCTGGCGCTGCTGGCGGCCTGCACGCCGGAGAGTCCGATCGACCGCGCCTGCGACGAGGCGGTGAACAACGACCCGGCCGTCAAGCTGCTGATCATCAAGGGCCTCGGCAACCCGTATGTCCAGGCGACGAGCCAGGACGAGCTCAGGGCGGCGAGGCAGCAGGCGCGGCTGGCCTGCCTGCGCAGCCGCGGCCTGGCGCCGCCGGGCGGCGTGGAACGGCAAAAGCCCATCACCTGACCGGAGGACCCACCCTGGACACCATTCGCATCGCATCCGGCGGCTTCACGTTCACCGCCCGATTCGAGGACGCCAACGCTCCCCAGACCTGCGCCCGGTTCCGCGCCCTGCTGCCCTACCGCCAGCGCATCATCCACGTGCGCTGGAGCGGGGAGGCCTGCTGGATCCCGCTCGGCGACCTCGACACCGGCCTGCCGTATGAGAACGCCACGAGCTACCCGGCGCCGGGCCAGATCCTGATGCACGCCGGCAGCGTCAGCGAGACGGAGATCCTGCTGAGCTACGGCGCCTGCTGCTTCTCCAGCAAGGCCGGGCAGCTTGCGGGGAACCATGTCCTGACGATCACCGAGGGGATGCAGGATTTGGCGACGCTCGGGAAGAAGACGCTTTGGGAAGGCGCGCAGGAGATCGTTTTCGGGGTTTAGGCCGCGCAGCATGGGAAGCGAGATGACACCGGATCCGGCGCCGCAGGCTTCGGATACGCCCAAGAGCGCGGGCCTGCTGCTCGCCACCTTTGCCGAGCTTTACCGCCATGAGGTGGGCGCGGAGGAGGACGTGCATCGCTCCCTGCCGTTCTTCGGCACTGCGCTGGGCATCGTGGTCACTGCCCTCGCTTACACAGCCGGGCGTCTGCCGAGATGGCCGGATATCGCCACCTCTGAAGGCCGAGCCTGTTTCTACCTCGCAAGCGGGTTCCTGGCCTTGACGGTCCTCACCGCGTTATGCGTGCTGATCCTGCTTGCGATGGCCACCAAGCGCCGCGACTACGAGCGGATCGGGCCTGAGCCTGCCTTGCAATCGCGGTTCGCCGAGCTGCAGGCGCTCCACAACGACTCTCCCCTTTCTGGAAGCGAAAGGGATCAGAGGATAGCCAACGACATACGGCAGGTGCTGCTTGACTCCTACACGACGGCGACGCCGCTCAACCGTGATCTGAACCGATACCGCCACAGACTGCGGGCGAACGCCTCGGTGCTCCTGGTCATGAGCTTGAACTGGGTGCTGGCTGCGACCATTGTCACCATAGTGGTCGATAAGCTGGGTTACTTTCCAAAGGTGACGCCATGAGCCAGAAGCCAATTGTGGATTTCGCGCCGTCCTGGCATGTGGCGGCAGTGCAGACGCCGGTACCATCGGAACCGGAAGCCATGTCGCGCGACGCGCTCCGACGCAAGCTCATCGGGCCAGTCACATACATGCAGCCGGATGGGGCTGACCTGTTCCCAAGCATGGAGTCGATCAGGACGCTTTTCAGAAAACTGCGCCGAGCCTGATTTAATCCCCGCCCAGCCGCGTCCGGAACAGCGCACGCGGATAGACGCCCAGCACCCGGGTTTCGGCTGTGAAGAAGCTCAGCTCCTCCAACGCGCGGGCCAGCGCCGGCTGCTCCGGGTGGCCATCCACGTCGCACAGGAACTGCGTCGCGGTGAACTCGCCGTGCAGCATGTAGCTTTCCAGCCGGGTCATGTTGACGCCGTTGGTCGCGAACCCGCCCAACGCCTTGTACAGCGCCGCCGGCACGTTGCGGACGCGGAACACGAAGGTGGTCATCAGCCCCGGCGTGTCCGGCGGGGGCAGGCGCGGCTCCCGCGCCACCACGTAGAACCGCGTCGTGTTGTGGGCGGCGTCCTCCACGTTGGCGCGCAGCACGTCGAGGCCGTAGATCTCCGCCGCCAGCGACGACGCGATGGCGGCGTCCTCCCGCCGGCCCCACTCCGCCACCAGCTTCGCCGACCCGGCGGTGTCCGCCTCCACCACCGCGTCCGCGTCCAGCTCGTGCAGGATCGCCCGGACCTGGCCCAGCGCGACGGCGTGCGAGTGGACCCGGCGGACGTCCCCGATCACGGCGCCGCGCGGCCCCAGCAGGCAGTGCTCGACCCGCTGGAAATGCTCGCCGATGATCGACAGGCCGCTGCCGGGCAGCAAGGCGTGGATGTCGGGCACCCGACCGGCGAGGCTGTTCTCGCAGGGCAGCATCGCGAGCGCCGCGCTGCCGTCGCGCACCGCGTCCATCGCGTGCTCGAAGGTGTGGCACGGCAGCGGCACCAGGTCGGGGTAGGCGGTGCGGCAGGCCAGGTCGGAGTAGGCGCCGGGGAGGCCTTGGAAGGCGATCTGGGTCATGACGTCTCCAGGATGGCGCGGGCGCGGGCGAGGTCGGCCGGGATGTCCACGCCGAACGCGCCGTGCCCCACCCGCGTGCAGGCGATGCGCATGCCGGCCTCCAGCGCCCGCAGCTGCTCAAGCTTCTCCCGCCGCTCCAGCAGGCTCTCCGGCAGGCTGACGAAGCGGGCCAGCGCCGCGCGGCGGTAGGCGTAGATGCCGACATGGTGCCAGAGCGGCCCGTCGCCCGCGGGGACGGCGGCGCGGGAGAAGTACAGCGCCGCCGAGACCGATTGCCCCGCCTCGAAGGCGCAGGCGGCCTTCACCACCTGCGGCGCCGCCGCCTCCTCGGGCGATAGGATCGGCGTCACCAGGGTCGCGATGTCGAACGCCGGGTCGGACAGCGGGGCGGCCACCACCCGGAGCTGGCCCGGCGGCAGCGTGGGGAAGTCGCCTTGCAGGTTCACCACGACATCGTGCGCGCCCAGCGGGTCCAGCGTCGCCAGCGCCGCGTGCACCCGGTCGGACCCGGAGAGCAGCGCCGGGTCGGTCAGCACGGCGACGCCGCCCGCCGCCCGCACGG
>CAHJXG010000560.1 GCA_903644035.1 Rhodospirillales bacterium | reverse complement strand
CCGCGACGACCGCGGCGTGTCCTGGGCGGAGGGATGGGTGCGGCTGCGGGGCGCGTCGTTGCTGGGCATGGGCTGGCTGCTGCTGCTGCTGCAGACCGACTCGGCGATGCTGGCATGGTGCGCGCCGCTGGTGTTCGGCCTGATCCTGGCGCTGCCCATGGCGATCTGGTCCAGCCGCACGGGGCTGGGCGACCTGGCGCGGCGGTGGGGCTTGTTCCTGACGCCTGAGGAGCGGTCGCCGGCACCGATCCTGCGCGCATTCCAGCGGGCGATGGCCGGGCCGCTTGTGGCCGAGCGTCCGCACACGTCCCTGACCGCCTTGCAACTGGCGTCCAGCAGCGTGGACGGGGACTGACCCGATGCGCCAGACCCTCGCCGCCCTGCTGTTGCTGTGCGCGATGATCGGGCCGGCCCGGGCCCAGGCCGACCTGTCCGCCGCCGACCGGGCGTCGATCCAGGGCGTGATCACCCGGCAGATCGACGCCTTCCGGCATGACGACGCGGAGGCCGCCTTCGCTTTCGCCGCCCCGGGCATCCAGGGCCAGTCCGGCACGCCGGAGCGTTTCCTCGACATGGTGCGCCGCGCCTACCCCGCCGTGCACCGGCCGCGCGTGGTGGAGTTCGCGGCGCTGCGGCTCAGCGACGACGGTGCCATCGTGCAGGATGTCGAGCTGGTGGGTCCGGACGGCGCGTTCGAGCTGGCGCGCTACACCATGGAGCGGGACGCCGCCGGGGCCTGGCGCATCGCCGGCTGCACCCTGGTCCCGAGCGCCCGCGTCGGCACTTGAATCGTTGTGGCTTTGAACTCGGTGCGATAGTGTATCTTTAGCACTGAGGAGCACCGACATGGCCGCAACACGCACGCGACTGGCTGTCCTGGCGGGGTTTGCCCTGCTGGCTGGAAGCGCCCAGGCCCGGATGCTCGAGGTCGGAGAGGGCAAGGCCTACAAGCTGCCCTCCCTCGCCGCCGCCGCCGCCCGGGACGGCGACACCGTCAAGATCTACCCCGGCGAGTATTTCGACTGCGCGACGTGGGAGGCCAACAGGCTCGTTGTGGAAGGCGTGGGCGACGCCGACAAGGTCGTCATCACCGACAAGTCCTGCGGCGGCAAGGCGCTGTTCATCACCGCGGGCACCGACGTGACCATCCGCAACCTGACGCTGACCCGCGCCCGCGTGCCGGACGCGAACGGGGCTGGCATCCGGGGGGAGGGGGAGAAGCTGCTGGTCGACGGCGTGCGCTTCATCAACAACCAGAACGGCATCCTGACCGGCTACGAGAACTCAACCATCATCGTGCGCAACAGCGTGTTTGAGCGGAACGGCACCTGCGAGAAGGCCTGCTCGCACGGCATCTACGTCGGCAACTCCAAGCTGCTGCATGTCGAGGGGTCGCGCTTCAGCGACACGAGGCAGGGCCACCACATCAAGTCCCGCGCCCAGCGGACCGAGGTCATCGGCAACACGATCATCGACGGCCCCAACGGCACGGCGAGCTACCTCATCGACATTCCCAACGGCGGCTCGGCCATCATCCGCGACAACACCATGGAGAAGGGGCCGCAGGCCGAGAACCGCAGCACGGCCATCGAGATCGGCGCGGAGGGTGTGACCCAGGCGACGCGGGAATTGCTGATCGAGAACAACACGTTCAAGAACGACGGCGGCTACGACACCTTCTTCGTGTCCAACTTCACCGCGACCGAGGCGGTGGTGCGGGGCAACCGCATTTCCGGCCGGGTCAAGCCGCTGCACGGCGACGGCGAAGTGACCGCGGCGAACTGACCCGCGATGCGCCCGATTCTGTCGCTCCCGGGCCCGTTCCTCCCGGGTCTGCTCGCTGCGGCGCTCCCGGCCGTGGCGCCTGTGGCGGCGCGGGACCTGGCCGCCGGGCCGGGTCAGGAGTTCGATCTGCCGTCCAGCGCCATCGCCGCCGCCGCGGACGGCGACACCGTGCTGATCGAGCCGGGCACCTATTTCGACTGCGCCACCCTGACCGCGAACGGCGTGACGGTGGCGGGCCGCGCGCCGGGCGTGGTGCTGTCGGACAAGACCTGCGGCGCCAAGGCCATTCTGGTGATCCAGGGCGATGACACCGTGGTGCGCGACATGACTCTGGCGCGGGCGCGGGTGCCGGACGGCAACGGCGCCGGCGTGCGGCTGGAAGGCCAGTCGCTGCTGCTGGAGCGCGTGCAGTTCGTGAACAACGAGGTGGGCGTGCTCGCCGGCATCGGCGGCCCCGGCGCGATCCGGGTCGTGCAATGCCGGTTCGAGGGCGGCGGCGTCGCCGGCGACCGCCCCTCGGTGGCGCTGCTGGCCGGCCCGGTGGCGGTGCTCCAGGTGCGTCAATCGGTGTTCACCGGGGTGAAGGGCAGCCAGGTCGGCTCGACCGCCCTGCAGACCGAGCTGACCGGCAACCGGATCGAGACCTCCCGGCTGGCGGTCTCGGCGGCGGCCGGCAACCTGCTGCTGGAGGACAATGTCCTGGAGCTTGCGCCCGGCAACGACGGGCGGCAGGCGGCGGTGGTGGCGAGCGGCGACACCCGCGTCGTCATGCGGCGCAACCGCCTGGCCAATGACACCGGCCGCCCGGCGGCGCTGCTGCTGGACTGGTCGAGCGAGACGCCGAAGCTGGAGGACAACGTCGTCGTGGCTGGCGACGAGGAGGTGCGGACCGACGGCGTCTGGCGCCATCGCGTCGGCGCGGTGCTCCACGAGGCGAAGACCGGCGTGAGCAGCCTGCTGGACGCGGCGAAGCGGCAGGTGCTCGGCCGTTGACCGCCCGCCCGGCGGCGGTGCTGCTGTGCCTGATCGGCTTGGCAGGACCCGCGGCCGCCGAGACCAGCCGCTGGGACGACTACCAGCTTATCATGTGGCAGGACCATGGGGCGGCCGGCATGGCCGGGCTGGCCCGCCTGGGCTTCAGCGGCGTGAAGCTGCGCGGCACCGGCGGCCAGATCGACCCGGACAGCGTCGCGGCGCGGCGCCAGGCGGGCCTGCCCTGGTTCGTCGAGAACATCGCCACCGACTTCTACGCGCCCTATCACCGCTACACCGAGGGCAAGCCCGTGACGTGGCTGTTCGACGCCGCGCGGGTGCGTCGCCAGCAGGCGCCGGAGGACCGCGGCGTCTTCGTGCGCGCCCCGGGCCTGTCGGACCCGGCCTGGCTCGACGCGATCCGGGCGCGGCTGGCCGATGTCGTCCGCCGTCAGGCGCCCGACCGTCCGCTGTTCTACAACCTGGGCGACGAGACCGGGATCGGCGACCTGTCCGCCAACTGGGATTTTGACCTGTCGCCGGCGTCGCTCAGGGCCATGCGGGCGTGGCTGCAGACGCAGTATCCGGACCTTGATGCGCTGAACCGGCAATGGGGCAGCCGTTTCGAGGCTTGGGAGGCGGTCGTGCCGGACCTCACGGACGAGGCGATGCGCCGGGCCGATGACAACTTCTCCGCCTGGGCCGACTTCAAGGCGTGGATGGACGTGGCGTTTGCCGCCGCCGTCCGCGCGGGCACCGACGCCGTGCACGGCGCAGACCCCGCCGCGCTCTCGGCCATCGAGGGCGCGCAGGTGCCCGGCTGGGGCGGCTACGACTACGGCCGGCTGGCCCAGGCGGTGGACGTGATGGAGATCTACGACTCCGGCAACTCGCTGGAGATCGCGCACGGGCTGAACCCGGCGCTGATCCCGCTCCACACGAGCTTTGACACGGGAGCGCGCGCCGACCACGCGACCTGGCGCGACCTGCTGCGCGGCGGGCGCGGGCTGATCGTCTGGGACGAGCTGAACGACACGGTGCAGCCGGACGGCGCGCCGGGTCCGCGCGGCCGGGCACTGGCGGCGCTGGTGGACAGCCTGCGCGTCGTCGCCCCGGCGCTGATCGCCAGCCGCCCGGCCGCGGGCTCCGTCG
>CAHJXG010000559.1 GCA_903644035.1 Rhodospirillales bacterium | reverse complement strand
GCGCTCGGCTGCGGCATGATCCATTGCATGGCAGGGATCGTGCCCGCCGGGGTGGCGCGCGGCACCGCGGCGGCGCTGTATGCCGCGAACCTTGCCTGGGCGGCCGAGCAGGCGGCGGCGCATGGGGTCAAAATCGTGATCGAACCCATCAACCACCGCGACATGCCCGGCTTCTTCCTGAACACCACGGGTCAAGGCGCCGACATCGTGGCGGCGCTCGGCTTCGACCGGGTCGGGCTGCAATTCGACATCTATCACTGCCAGGTGACCGAGGGCGATGTCACCAAGCGGATGGAGGCGCTGCTGCCCAGCATCGCCCACATGCAGTTGGCCGACGTGCCGGGACGCCATGAACCCGGCACCGGCGAGATCGGCTGGGACTACGTCCTCGGCCGGATCGACGCGCTGGGGTATGCGGGATGGGTCGGTTGTGAATACCGTCCGGCGGGCGATACGGTGGCAGGGCTGGCGTGGCGCAATCGCTATAGTGTCTGAAATTTTGAGGGTTATGCACGAAATAGTCGGCATATCTCGCGAAATTTCTGCGAAGTTGATTGTAAGATAACGACGAATCAACTACCGGCTGTTATGAGAGTGTCCTCCGGAGGGGTGGTTGCAGTGTCCACCTCGCGCCCGGTTGGAGGTGAGTATGCGTTTTGCAGAAATAGGGCAGCAGCTCCGGGCATACCGGCTCGAGTCCGGCTTGCGGGCAGAGGAGATCGCGGCACGGCTTGGCGTGTCCCGGGCGGCGCTCTACCGCTATGAGAAGGGCGAGGTCATCAAGCTTGACACGGTCAAGCGCTTGGCGGAGCTGCTGAAGGTCTCCCCTCTTTCCCTGCTGGGCATCGGTGTCGAGTACTACAGCCGCTCGGTCGGCTATTTCGAGCGCATCCGGCAGATTGAGGAGTCGGCGGACCAGGTGCTGCAAGCCTACGGCGCGTGCCTGTATCTCACCACCTCGGACGCCTTTGACGCGGCGATCGCCGATGGCCTGAGCGAGATCGCCAACCAGCCCGGCACCGACACCGCGGCCTTCCGCACCAACGCCGACCAGGTTCTCGGCATCCTGGCCGCGCGGAAGCGGATCTACGCGCAGCGCCGCCCGGGCATCATCGCGATCCTCTCGCCGCAGGCGATCCAGAGCTTCCTCAGCCTGGGCGTGCTGGCGAGCCTGAAGCTGTCGGACGCGCTGCGGGCGCGCTGCCGCCGGGTCGCCATGGCGGAGGTGCAGAACATCGCCGAACTGATGGAGACCGAGCCGATGGGGCTGCAGTTCGGCCTGCTGGCCTCCAACGAGACGGCGAGCGGGTTCAGCATCTTCCGCACGCGCGACCGCGCCACCTTGGCCGCCAACCCGTTCCATGCCGACGGTCTACCTTCGGCGCAGACCGGGGTCGCCATGATCACCGGCGCCGACGAGGCCATTGCGGCCCACCAGCGCGTGGCCGAGGCGATGTGGCGGGACGCGGTGAAAGGCCCCGCCGCCGCCGCACGCCTGCGGGAGATGCTGACAAGCCGGGCCTGAGGCAGGGCTTTGTCGACGCGGATGGTTCCAATGGCGCCCGTGCCGATCTAGGGTCGGCCCATGGCGACCATCCCTTCCCATCCCGACGTGCAGATCGTCTCGAGCGAGACCGCCTGGAAGGGACGGTTCTCCGTCGAGGTGGTCAGGTTCCGCCATCGCCGGTTCGATGGCGCGATGTCCGGGGTGCGCAGCTGGGAACTGTTGTGCCGCGGCCGGGCTGCCGGAGTGCTGCCCTATGATCCCATGACCGACCAGGTGGCGCTGATCGAGCAGTTCCGCCTGCCCGCGCTCGCCGCCGGACTGGCGCCGGTGATGGTGGAGATCCCCGCCGGCCTGTGCGACGGCGCCGAGGAGCCAGCGGCCACCGCAGTGCGGGAGGCGCGGGAGGAGACGGGGCTTGCGGTCGATCTGCTGGAACGGATGGGCGATTTCGTGCTGACCCCCGGCGCCTCCGACGAGCGGTGCACCATGTTCGCGGGCCGCATCCATGCGCCCGAGGCCGGGCCGGACGGCATCATCGGCCAGGGCGGCCTGGCCGCAGAGCAGGAAGACATCAGGGTTCGCCTGCATCCCGCCACGGACGCCATCGAGGCCGCCGTGGCCGGACGCTACGCCAACTCCGTCACCGCCATCGCCTTGCTCTGGCTCGCCGCGCGGCGGGATTGGCTGCGGACGCAATGGGCCGGCCGATGACGCGGCGCCTGTCCGGATGGGACGCTTAGGCATGGACCCGCTCGTCACCACGGAGTGGCTGGCCGGCCAGCTCGGCGCCGCGGACCTCGTCGTGTTCGATGCGACGAAGTACTTGCCGGGCGAGGGCAAGGACGGCGTGGAGGAATACGCCGGCGCCCACATCCCCGGCGCCCGCTTCTTCGACATCGACGCCATCGCCGACCCCGACACGACGCTGCCGCACATGGTGCCGTCGCCGGGCCGGTTCGAGCGGCTGATGGGCGAACTCGGCGTCTCGAATGCGAGCCGCGTCGTGTTCTATGACCAGAAAGGCATCGCGTCGTCGCCGCGCGGGTGGTGGATGATGGGGCTGTTTGGGCACGACCAGGCCTTCGTGCTGGATGGCGGCCTGCCGAAATGGCGGCGCGAGGGCCATCCGGTCGAAGCCGGCCCGTCCACGCCGCCCACGCCTGTCACGTTCCGGGCCAGCCTGCGCGCCGCCCGGCTGCGCGGGATCGGCGACATGCTGGCCGGGGCGGACGATCTGGTGCTGGACGCGCGGCCGGCCGGACGCTTCACAGGGGCGGCTCC
>CAHJXG010000558.1 GCA_903644035.1 Rhodospirillales bacterium | reverse complement strand
CGCCAGGGCCAGCAGGCCGAGCGCGATGGCCACGCGGTAGGGCCAGCGCTCCCACAGGCACAGCGCGCAGGGCACGAGGCCTAGCCAACGCTCGGATGCCAGCGCCCCGCCCAGCGCCGTGGCGGATGCCAGGATCGCGACCCACGCGGCGCCGCGGGCGTCGGACAGAAGCGTGCGGGATGGGGTCATGGCCGCGATATGGCGCACATGCCCCCTTGGAGCAATCGCGCCCGCGCCGTACCGTGCCCTCCGCAAGGGGAGAACAGCGATGCGCAAGCTTATGGGCCGGGCGAACTCCAGCAACGTCATGAAGGCGGTCTGGCTGCTGGAGGAGCTGGGCCTGCCGTATGAGCGCACCGACGTGGGCGGCCCGTTCGGCGGCACCGACACGCCGGAGTACCGCGCCCTGAACCCGAACGGCGTGGTGCCCACGCTGGTCGAGGGCGACTTCGTGCTGTGGGAGAGCAACGCCGTGATCCGCTACCTCTGTGCCGCGAACGCGCCGGGCCATGCGATGTGGCCGGACGAGCTGCGGGCGCGGGCCAGCATCGACCGCTGGATGGACTGGCAGCAGACGACGCTGAACCGGCCGCAATCCACGGTGTTCCAGGGCCTGATCCGCACGGCGCCGGAGCGGCGCGACCCGGCCGCCATCGCCGCCGCCGTCACCGAGGCCGCGCGGTGCTGGACCCTGCTCGACGGCATCCTGTCCCGCGTGCCCTACGTCGCGGGGCCGGTGCTCACGCTGGCGGACATCGCGCTGGGCGTGCACGTGCACCGCTGGTTCTCCTTCGACCTGGCCCGGCCGCCGCAGCCGCATCTGCGGGCGTGGTACGACCGCCTGCTGGCGCGCCCGGCCTACCGGCAGCACGTGGCGCAGCCGATGAGCTGACGCCCGGCGTGCGCGCCGGGGAGGTGCAGCCCCGCCACGCTTGTTCGTGGCATCCATTGCCGACATGCTGACGGGATGACGGCATGTGAATGCGCTGATGGCTGATCCCGACTGGCTGACCTGGACGCGCGAGCTTCAGGCGATCGCCCAGACAGGCCTCGCCTTCGTCCGCGACCCCTACGACCGGGAGCGGTACGAGACGCTGCGCGCCTTGGCGTCCAGGATCATGGCGGCGCACACCGCGGCGCCAGCCGACGGGATCGAGGCCCTGTTCGCGGGCGAGACCGGCTACGCGACCCCGAAGGTCGATGTCCGCGGGGCCGTGTTCGACGACCGGCGCCGTGTGCTGATGGTGCGCGAGGTGGCCGACGGCGGGCGCTGGACGCTTCCGGGCGGATGGGCGGACGTGAACCTGACCCCGGCCGAGAACGTCATCAAGGAGGTCGCGGAGGAGAGCGGGTTCCAGGTGCGGGTGCGCAAGCTCGCGGCCCTATGGGACCGGACGCGCCAGGGGCATCCATCCGGCGTCTTCTCGTGCTGCAAGCTGTTCTACATCTGCGACGTCGTGGGCGGCGCCGCGGAGGTGGGACCGGAAACGTCTGAAGTCGGGTGGTTCGCCGAGCGCGACCTGCCGGACGACCTCTCTCTGGGCCGCGTCCTGCCCGGTCAGCTGCGCCGCATGTTCGTCCATGCCGGCGACGATGCCTTGCCGACCGACTTCGAGTGAGGGACGTCCCCGAGACCTGCTGGGTGGACCCGCATAGGTCGGGTCCTGCCGCGTCCCTATCGGTCGAACCCGGTCACCTCGCGCCCTCGTCCATCGGCATTTCGTTCCCGTGATGCCGGCGCGCCTCGACCTCCTCAAGGTCCAGCTCGGACTCCAGCGTATGCAGCACGGAGTCGTGGATTTCGCCCGCACGATGCAGCCGCAGCAGCTCCTCGCGCCCGGCCGCGACCGCCGTCAGCACCGCCGCGAAGTGCGCCTGCTTCTCGCCGATCAGCCCGCCTCCGGCCTCGCTGAACCGGGTGGTGGCGCGGGCACGGTGGCCGTACTGCTCCACGAGGCGTGGATGCCGGTGGGTGCCGTCGTCGCCCAGGGAATGCTGCTCGACGGCGGCAAGCTCCGCCTGGGCCATGCGCGCCCGGGCCTCGGCCTCCGGCAGCGTGCTGCCTTGCGACAGCCTGAACTCGCCGAGGCGGAACGCGCGGACCAGCGGCTTCAGGGTCGTGCCCTGGACCAGCACCGTCACCAGGATCACCAGGAAGGTCGTCGCGAGGATGAAGTCGCGGCCGGGGAAATGGTCGGGCAGCGACAGCGCCGCCGCCAGGCTCACCACGCCGCGCATGCCGGCCCAGCTCATGATGAACGGCACCATGGGCGGCGGATACGGGTCCCGCTGCCGCAGCGAAGGCAGCAGCAGGCGCGGCAGGTAGGTGGCGGGGAAGATCCAGGCGAACCGGCTCAGGATCGTCGCCAGCACGATGACGCCGGCCCCGGGCAGCAGCGACAGGACCGGCTCCGAGCCGCCGTCCAGCCGCGCCATCACGCCGCGGAGCGACAGGCCGATCAGGATGAACACCAGCGACTCCAGGATGAACTCGACCACGCCCCACACGGCCCGTGCCTGCAGCCGGGTGGCGGCGCTCAGGGTGGCGTGCTGCCGCCAGCCCACCACCAGCCCGCAGGCGACGGTCGACAGCACGCCCGAGACGTGGATCGCCTCGCCGCCGATATAGGAGGCCCAGGCCGCAAGCAGGCTGCCGATGATCTCAAGGCGCGGCTCCCGCAGCCATACGATCACAGTCGTCGCCACATAGCCGAACGCCAGGCCCGCCACGACGCCGCCGACCGAGAGCAGGCCGAACGACAGCACCGCCTGACCCGCATCGAACACGCCGGTGAGGGCCGCCACCACCGCGAAGCGGAACAGCACGAGGCTTGTCGCGTCGTTCACCAGGCTCTCGCCTTCCAGCAGCACCACCATGCGGCGGGGCAGCGGCACCTGGGCCAGCACCGCCTTGGCGGCCACGGCGTCCGGCGGGGACACGATGGCGCCGAGCGCGAAGCAGGCCGCCCAGGGCAGGGACGGCATGACCCAGTGCGCGACGACGCCCACGGCGGCCGTGGTGAACGCGACCGCGCCGACCGCGAGCTGCGCGATGATGCGCAGGTTGGCGCGGAAGTCCCGCCACGAGGTGAAGAACGCGCTGCCCAGCAGCAGCGGCGGCAGGAACAATACCAAGGCGAGTTCGGGATCAAGCTCGATGTCCGGCGTGCCCGGGATCAGCGCCAGCGCGATGCCGCCGAGGATGAAGGCCGCGGCCGGCGGCAGGCGCAGGCGACGGGCCAGCAGCTCAAGCCCAAGAATGGCGGCCAGCAGCAGCAGGATCAGCTCGAACTGGGCAACGGGGGAGGTCATGCGGCGTAGCCGCCGAGCCGGTCGGCTGCGGCCTCCGCCGCCGGGCGCTCCCCGGGCGGGCCGAAGCCGCCGCCGCCCGAGGTCTCGAGCCGGACCCGGTCGCCCCGGCGCAGGCGCAGGTTGCCGACCTTGGACGC
>CAHJXG010000557.1 GCA_903644035.1 Rhodospirillales bacterium | reverse complement strand
CTCGGCCTGCTGCCGTTCCGGCGCGTCGGCGCGCACCGGCGCATCCGGCTGGCCGACGTGCTGGCCCTCCGCGCGCGAGAGGAGCCAGTTCGCCAGGCCCTGGAAGCGCTGGCTGCCGACACCGAGGAGCTAGAGCGAACGTATGGCCTCTGAGGGGTCAGGCTCGCCACCCCTCGTCGTCATCGACGCCAACCTGCTCTACCCTTTCCATCTGCGGAACCTGCTGGTGCAGTTCAGCGTGGACGCGATCATCGCGCCACGTTGGACGGCGCGCATCCATGCGGAGTGGATCGGCAACCTAGTTGCATCTGGCAGGGCGCCCGAGGAGCGCCTGATGCTGACACTCGACCTGATGAACAGCGTATTGCCGGAGGCGGAGGTGCAGGGCTGGGAAGCCTGCATGGACGGCCTGACACTGCCCGACCTCGACGACCGTCACGTGCTCGCAGCGGCCCTGGTGTCTGGGGCTGGGACGATCCTGACCTTGAACCTACGCGACTTTCCCGCCTTGGCGCTGGCACCGCATGGCATTGTCGCATCCCATCCGGACGATTTCCTCTGTGGGCTGCACGATGCCGACCCGGACCTCCTGCGAGCGTCAACGGAAGCGGCGCAGGCCAACCTCAGCAGAAGCACACCCTCTTTGGCGGCTTATCTTGACGTGCTAGACCGCCAGGGCCTGCCGCAGTTCACGCACCGTCTGCGCCGGTGATGTTCCATGCCAAGTTGGTGCCTTATGTTGGCATGGCCGATACCGGACTGGCGGCTTCGGAGAGCCGCGCCAGGAAAAGCGGACTGCCAATGCGGCTGGTGTGACAGCAGCTCTCGACCCTTGTCAGCCACTCGCAGCCTAATCCGCCTTGCTCGAAAGTAAACATTGAGCCTCTGACTACCGACCGGATGGGTCGTCGCGCTGCGACCACTGTGTCAATTGCTATGCATTAGCCGCTAGGTTGGCTTTTGAGGTGACGAAAAGTCTCCCTCAATTACTTTTTTTCAGCGAAGTAGTGCATTGAAGGAGAGCAGAATTGGACGACATGCCCAAAATCCTTGGCGATTTAATAGAAGAGATTAAGGGGCTCAAGCCTCGCTTTGAAAGCTTGATCGAAGAGGCCGATGCCAGAATGGTGGCACTTTCTGCGCAAAACCTGACGGGCGAGGCCTATGCACGGACACAGTTGCCGGTTGCGATCGCATTGGAGGCGGCAAAGAAAACAATCATCTTCCTTGAAAATAACCTCGTGTTCCTGGAGACGGTCGGCGTTCTCGGGCTAACGCGATATGTATTTGAACTGCATATTTGGCTGAAGGTGATTGAGAGCAACAGGTTGCGCTCTGTCGAGTTCTTCCAACAAGTTCATGAGGATCAGGAAAAGCACATTAGCCGCTACATTCAGCGGCTCAACGCGGAGGCTAATTCCTTCGACGAATTGTCTAAGGAAGATGGGTTGCCTGAAAGTTTGCTCGCGATGGCGCAATCCAACGCCGAAAAGTTGACCGCTGAATTCGTTCACGCCGAAATCGCAAAAAAGGCGGCTGCGGTTGATCTTAGGGCACGGCGCAGCTTCGCGCTTTATCGACGCGCCGCAACGACCAACGGCTATACTTTCCAAGCGCACCTCATCCGTAGCCGGGCGGTGAAAGCGGCGCAGGATCAACTGGACCAGGTCCGAGCAAGCAAGATGGAGTTTGAAACCCAGGTAACGAAGTCGATCCTTGCTGCTGAGACAATCGGCGTCGATGGCAAACGCAAGCGCTGGAATTGGCGGGCAGAGGCGGATCGGGTCGGCATGGTTGGAACATATGATTTTATCTATGCCTACACGAGCCGACTGCTGCACGCGACACCGACGTCCTTCTATACGATCAAGAAGAATCTTGAGATGGAGGAAATGGAGACATTCCTCGAGTTCACTTATGTGACGCTGCTCGACCTCAACGACGTAGCGGGAAAGCTTGTCCGAAGCTAAATGGTCGGAGCGCTTCACCAACAACGCTTGGCACTGCAGGACCGAAATCGGCCGGGTCTGGCGATGAGGCAAATGTCTGGTATCCGCTATCCACCTCCCGATAACGGACTGGCGACAAACCACCCATCTCGGCCATTGCCGGTTCAGATCGCCATGTCCGCTTCCGGGAAGCTCGCCGAAGCGCCCGAGCGGCCGAGATGGGCGCGGAGCAGACCTCAGGTCGGCAAAGACTCTGTCACCGTTTTCCACTGCTGTTTGCTCGTGCTCTTGGCTAGACAGCAGGAATAGAGACTTGATGTTTTCGGCTCAGTGCGCGGCGGCGGGTCATCTCGACGGCGATCTCGCTTCGGCCTCCATGCCGCCATGCGAGGACGAGGACGCTCCGAGGCCAGTCCACCACCACCTCCGTCAGCACGGATTTCAGGGCCGCGTTGACCGTGGGTGGATCAAGAGGCTCGGTCAGTGCCACTGTCCTCAGATGGTCCAACCTTGCCCGGAGGGTCACATCGAGCCATCCGGCCATGCCGGGCCGCAGGCGCCGCCGCTCCCCCACCAGCGCCCGCTCCTCCGCCTCCACATCTGCGATGGCGGATTGGCTGCGTGCCTTGAGCGCCAGCAGCAACGGCGCGTCCGCCTCCAACGCCATGCGCCGGGAGCGCAGCTCAGCCAGGCGCGATCTCACCTGCTTGAGGCGTTGTCTCCTTGCGGTCGGATCGAGGAACTGCGCCGGACAGGAACGAATGACCTCCTCGATGCCTTTCGAGAGGACGGCCTCGATGCCGGGATAGCGGACATGGCGGCGTTCGCAGCCGGCGCCGACGTACCCGCGACAGCACGTGAGATAGCGCCAGTCGGTGCGTCCCGTTTCGCCGCGCTGCAGCTGCATCGTGCTTCTGCACAGGGGACAGCGGCCTAGGCCCGCAAGCAGGTTCGCCACCGGAGCCACCCGCCCCGGCCGGCCCAGCAACGCCGATCGGTCAGCCGCGGCGCGCGCCCCTGGGAATGCCCGACTTCTGGCCTGCTGCATGTGCGCGACAGCCGCACAGGTTGCCGCATCGACCACTGCGGGATAGTAGCCCTCGACCGGAGCCTGGGGCTGCAGGAGCAGGCGGCCCCGCTCGTCGCGCCCGGTGATGCAGGGTATGTAGGTCCCGCGCACGGCCGGCGCGGTCAGCAGGCTGCGGATATACCTCGGACCCCATGGCTTGCCGCGCTGGTTGCCGCTGCTGAACAAAGGAACCGCCTCCGCGTTCAGCTTGCGCGCGATCGCATACTGGCCGAGACCCGCAGCGGCCTCGGCATAAATGCGTCGCACGACGTCCGCTTCGCGCTCGCGCTCTACGAACCGGCCGGTGGCCTTGTCGAGCCGCAGCCAGCCCGGGCAGCGCCCCGTGGCCGGCTTGGTCCCGAGCTCGGCGCGCTTGCGGGCCCAGGCCGCCCGCACCCGGGCCGACTTCGTGACGCTCTCCTCGTTGGCCCGCATCATGCACACCAGCGACACGATGAGGTCCATCGGGCTGCGGTTCAGGCTCTCGGCCGAGTAGCTCCGGTCGTCGATCAGGGTGACGATGGTTATGCCGGCCTCGATGATGCG
>CAHJXG010000556.1 GCA_903644035.1 Rhodospirillales bacterium | reverse complement strand
TGGCACGCTGCTGTTCTGCGGCACGGTCTATGCCGGCGCGCTTGGCGGTCCGCGTCTGGGTGTGCTGGCGCCGGTGGGCGGCGGCCTGCTGATGCTGGGCTGGGCGCTGCTGGGCCTGTCCGCGCTCCGACGCCCCGCGCCTCGCCACCATTGACCCCCGCCTCTCCGGTCGGCAGCGCCTACCTGGCCGCCCTGGACCTGGAACAGCCGCTTGCAGAGGAACTGGCCCAGGCCGGCGTCACCGTCAGCGCCTGGCACGGCCGCCTGGCGCTCTCGCCCGATCCGCCGTTTGCGAGCGCCTGGGCGCTTGACGTCTGGACCGCGCCGCAGCTGCACGCGGTCACGTCGATCAAGGCCGCGGCCGGCCTTTTGCGGGACCAGCAACGCAACTGGTCCGGCTACGCCGCCCTGCACCACCGGCGCACGGCGTTGATCGAGGGCCAGCTCCCCCCGGTTCGCGCGCGTGCGCTGCGCTTTCCCGAACCCGCGCCCACATCGCACCTCGGGGCCTGGACCCTGCTGGACCGTGATCGGATGCTGGCAAGCCCGACCAAAACCAGCCCTTTCGCATCCGGGGAGTGCCGATTCGAGGAGGACCACATCGGTCCGCCCAGCCGCGCCTATCTCAAGCTATGGGAGGCGCTGACCCGGCTCGGCACGCATCCCGGACCCGGCGACAGATGCCTGGACCTTGGGGCCTCGCCAGGCGGCTGGACCTGGGCGCTGGCCAGCCTGGGTGCCTCGGTGCGGGCCGTGGACAAGGCGCCGCTCGACCCGCGCGTCGCCGCCATGCCCGGCGTGGAGCAGGTCATCGAAAGCGCCTTCGCGATGGCGCCTGAGCCGGTGGACTGGCTGGTGTGCGACGTGGTCGCCTATCCGGCGCGGCTGTTCGACCTGGTCGGACGCTGGATCGGCGCAGACGCGGCGAGGCACATCGTCTGCACGGTGAAGTTCCAGGCCGCTACGGACCATGCGGCCGCGGGCAGGTTTTCCGCCATCCCAAATGGACGATTGGTCCACCTGTTCCACAACAAGCACGAGCTGACGTTTCTGTGGACGCAGCCCACACCCTGAACCGCTACGGCTTTCCGACGAGCGGGCCCGTCTCGGTGGCCTGACGGTCGTCGTTGGGCCTGCCCTCCGGCGCGTGATCCTTGAGCCCTTTCGGGATGCCGTGCGGCGTCTCGCCGGTTGGGTTGCGGTCGGGGCTTGCGCCTTCGGGCGGCGGATCGTCGGTCTGTGTCTTTGGCTGGTTCATGGCGGGGCAACGCCGGGTTGGCAGGGCGGTTGCCTCAGCCCAGCGCCGCCATGACCGCGTCGCACACCCTCTCGGCGTCGGCCATCGACAGGTCCGGGTGGATCGGCAGCGCCAGGATGCGGGCGGCGAGGTCGTCCGACACCGGCAGCGCCGCGCCGTCATGGTGGCCGGCATAGGCCGGCTGCCGGTGCAGCGGGAGCGGATAGTAGACCGCGGTCGGCACGCCCGCCTCCCGCAGCGCTGCCTGCACCCGGGTCCGGTCCGCCCCGTCGGGCAGCAGCACGGAATACACCGCCCAGGCGCTGGCGCTGTCGGGCACGCGGGCCGGGGTGACGACGGCGTTGCCCAGCCGGCGGTCATAGACCCCGGCGGTCCGCTCGCGCGCCGCCAGCTCCGCGTCGAACACATCGAGCTTCGCCAGCAGCACCGCCGCCTGCATGGTGTCCAGCCGGCCGTTCATTCCCGTGCGCAGGACCTCGTAGCGCGTCGTGCCCTCCCCGTGGCTGCGCAGGCTGCGATACAGCGCGGCGCGGCCGTCGTCGTCGGTGAACAGCGCCCCGCCATCGCCATAGGCGCCCAGCGGCTTGCTCGGGAAGAAGCTGGTGGCCGTCGCCTGCGCCTGGGTGCCGAGCCTTGCCCCATGCAGCGCAGCGCCGAAGCTCTGGGCGCAGTCGTCGAGGGTGAACAGGCCCTCCCGCTCCGCAATCGCGTTCAGCGCGGGCCAGTCGGCCGGCTGCCCGAACAGGTCCACCCCCACCAGCGCCCGCGGACGGAGGCGGCCGGCGGCGCGGACCCCGGCCACGCGGGCGGCGAGGTGCCCTGGGTCGATCTGGAATGTCCGGGGATCGACGTCCACGAACACCGGGGTGGCGCCCAGCACGAGCGGCACCTCGGCGGTCGCGGTGTAGGTGAAGGCCGGCAGGAACACCGCGTCGCCGGGTCCGATGCCCTCCGCCATCATCGCGATCTGCAATGCATCGGTGCCCGAGCTGACGCCGACGCAGTACTTCGCCCCGCAATAGGCGGCGAGCCGGCCCTCCAGCTCCGCCACCTCCGGCCCCAGCACGAACTGGCAATGCGCCAGCACGGCGTCCAGCCGCGGACGGAGCGCGTGGGCGATGCGGGCCTGCTGCGCCTTCAGGTCGAGGAACGGGATGGGGACCACGCTATTCTCCAGGCAGGCGGGCGCGTCCGGGAGCGCCGCCGACATTGTGCTCGAACTCCGGGATCATGCGGCCCAGCAGCGTCAGCGCCAAGCCGACCTGCCCGGCCCGGCAGGCGGCGGCGATCTCGTCGATCGCCCGGCCGACGATGGCCGGGTCGGCGGTGCGGGGGGCTGCCATCAGCAGGCCCGGATGCCCGGTCGGCACCGGCGGCTCGCTGCCGTGGAACAGTTCTTCGTATAGCTTCTCGCCGGGCCGCAGGCCGGTGAAGCGGATGGGGATGTGGCCCGGCCCCGCCTCGCCCTCGGCCGGGCGCAGGCCGGCGAGCCGGATCATCTGCCGCGCCAGATCGACGATCCGCACCGGCTCGCCCATGTCGAACACGAAGATGCCGCCCTGCGCGCCCATGGGCAGCGTGGCCTCGGCCATGCCGACGACGCTCGCCTGCAGCACCAGGCCCACCGCCTCCCGCACCGTCATGAAGTAGCGCCGCATCTCGGGATGGGTCACGGTCAATGGGCCGCCCCGCTCAAGCTGGCGGCGAAACAGCGGCACGACGGAGCCGGTGCTGCCCAGCACGTTGCCGAACCGCACGGTGACGCAGCGCATCCCGGCGCCGCGGCGCGCCGCCACGTCCAGCGCCTGGCAGTACATCTCGGCCAGCCGCTTGCTGGCGCCCATCACGCTGCTCGGGTTCACCGCCTTGTCGGTCGAGATCAGCACCATGGCGCTGGTGCCTGCGGCGCGCGCCGCCTCCGCCACGTGCCGGGTGCCGACGGCGTTGGTCAGCAGGTCCTCCAGCGGGTTCGCCTCCCCCATGGGGACGTGCTTGAGGGCGGCGGCGTGGAACACGAGTTCCGGCCGCAGGCGGTCGAACACCGCGCGGATGCGGGCCTCATCGCGGATGTCGGCGATGACCGTCTCCCGCGCCACGTCGGGATGCGCCTCGCCCAGTTCCTGGTCGATCTGCCACAGCGCATACTCGCCGTTGTCCAGCAGCGTCAGGCTGGCCGGACCCAGCGCCCCCAGCTGCCGCGCGAGTTCCGACCCGATGGTGCCGCCCGCCCCCGTCACCAGCACCCGGCGTCCGTGCACCAGCCGCGCCATGCCGTCGCGGTCGAGCGGCACCTGCGGGCGGTTCAGCAGGTCCTCGATCGCGACGGGCGCCAGCTCCAGCCTGCCGCCGCCTGCCGCCTCCTGCAGCGCCGTCGGGCGCGGGACGCGGCGCACCGGGACACCTTCCACCTCCGCCTGGGCCAGCA
>CAHJXG010000555.1 GCA_903644035.1 Rhodospirillales bacterium | reverse complement strand
GGTCCGGGGAGCCGACCCTGCTGCTGCTGGGCGGCATGGCGCTGCGGGCGGAAGCGCTGGACGTCGCGGGCGGCATCCTGGCCGCGAGCGGCGCCCGCATGATGGCGCAGACCAGCAACGCCCGGATCGCCCGCGGCGCCGGGCGCGCGCCAATCGACCGGGTGCCCTATCCCGTCGATCAGGCCGTGGCCGCGCTGGCCGGGTTCAGGCACTTGATCCTGGTGGGGGCAAAGGCGCCGGTCGGCTTCTTCGCCTATCCGAACAAGCCCGGCCTGATGGCGCCGCCCGATTGCCAGGTCCACGTGCTGGGCCGACCCGAGCATGACGCCCTGGACGCCCTCGCCCGCGTGGCCCAGGAGCTTGGCGCCGCACCGGTCGCGCGGCGCCCCACCGCTCCCCGGCCCACGCCCGCCCGCGGGGCGATCACGTCGGAGGCGGTGGCGCAGACCCTGGCCGCGCTGCTGCCCAATGACGCCATCATCGTGGACGAGAGCATCACCTTCGGCCGCGCCTTCTATCCGGGCACGCAGGATGCGGCGCCGCATGACTGGCTGCAGCTCACCGGCGGCGCGATCGGCGACGGCATCCCGCTCGCCACGGGGGCCGCCGTCGGGGCGCCGGGCCGGCGCGTGGTGGGACTGCAAGCGGACGGCTCGGCGATGTACACGCTGCAGGGCTTGTGGACGCAGGCCCGGGAGCGCCTGGACGTGACCACGGTGATCCTGTCCAACCGCAAGTATGCGATCCTGCTGGGCGAGTATCAGGGCGTCGGCGCCAACCCCGGGCGCACCGCGCTCGACATGCTGGACCTCGGCAACCCCGACCTGGACTGGGTGCGGCTCGCGGCCGGCATGGGCGTCGAGGGGGCGCGTGCCGAGACGATGGAGGCGTTCACCGACCTGTTCCAGCAGGCCAACGCCCGGCCCGGCCCATTCGTGATCGAGTTGGTGGTCTAGGCCGCCAGCGGTCAGTTCGCGGAGGGGACGGCGGGGTCGTTCTTGGTCGGCGACGGGTCGGCCTTGGCGGCGCCCGTGGCCGGCGTGTGGCTGTAGTCCAGGTAGGCGAGGCGCACGGCCCGGAACGGGTTGCCGGTCACCACCGTGGCCAGGACCACCGCGATCACCGCGGACGCGATGATCGCCTGGGCCGTCGGGTTGAAGCGGGTGGCGCTGTTCTTGGGCATCATCGAGGGCTTCACGGCCATGGCAGTGCTCTTTTGCAGATGGACTGGCGTATATAAGGCGCCTGGCAGGGAGCGCAAATAAAACTTGACTTGCCAAGCCTTGGCCGCTAGACGCCCGACTTCACTCGGAACGCGGGAGATTGCCGGTCGCCACCAGGCGGCCGCCATTCGGTATGACCGCGGTCCTCCGCATCAGGAGGCCCCATGGCTAAGAAGATCGTCGGCTACATCAAGTTGCAGATTCCGGCCGGGAAGGCCAACCCGTCCCCGCCCGTCGGCCCGGCGCTCGGTCAGCGCGGCCTGAACATCATGGCGTTCTGCAAGGAGTTCAACGCCGCGACGCAGGGCATGGAGCCCGGGACGCCGACCCCAGTGGTGATCACGGCGTTCGGCGACCGCACCTTCACCTTCGTCACCAAGACGCCGCCCAACACCTACTTCCTGAAGAAGGCGGCAGGCATCACCAAGGGCACGACCACGCCCGGCAAGGGCGCCATGGTGGGCCGGGTCACGACCTCGCAGCTGCGCGAGATCGCCGAGACCAAGATGAAGGACATGAACGCGAACGAGGTCGAGGCCGCGATGCGCATGCTGGCCGGCAGCGCGCGGTCGATGGGCCTCAGCGTGGTGGAGGGCTGACCATGGCACACAACAAGCGGCTCAAGGCAGGCTACGAGACGTTCGATCGGGCCAAGTCTTACACGCTCGACGAGGCGATCCGGCTCGCCAAGGGCAATGCCCGGGCCAAGTTCGACGAGACCATCGAGTTCAGCATGAACCTCGGCATCGACCCGCGCCATGCGGACCAGATGGTGCGCGGGCTGCTGAGCCTGCCGAACGGCACCGGCAAGACGCTGCGGGTCGCGGTGTTCGCCCGCGGCGCCAAGGCGGAGGAGGCGCTGGCCGCCGGCGCCGACGTGGTGGGCGCCGACGACCTGGCGGAGAAGGTGCAGGCGGGGGAGTTCGGCTTCGACCGCTGCATCGCGACGCCGGACATGATGGCGCTGGTCGGGCGCCTCGGCAAGATCCTGGGTCCGCGCGGCCTGATGCCGAACCCGAAGCTCGGCACGGTGACGATGGACGTGCGCGGCGCGGTGACCGCCGCCAAATCCGGCCAGGTGGAGTTCCGGGCGGAGAAGGCCGGCATCGTCCATGCAGGGATCGGCAAGGCGAGCTTCGAGGAGGGCAAGCTGGTCGAGAACATCCGCGCCTTCGTCGACGCCATCCAGAAGGCGAAGCCGACCGGGGCGAAGGGCACCTATGTGCAGAAGGCCTCGGTCAGCTCCACGATGGGACCCGGCGTCCGCGTGGACGTGTCGAGCCTCTCCGCCTAGCTGCGCCCAACCCATTCGCCGGTCCTCAGCCGCAGACGCTTTGCGTTTCGGCGGGGCCGGTGGCCAGGGGTGGCGCGAGCCGCCCCGAACCTGTCCGAGACTGCACGTCATTCCATCAGGGACGATAAAGGGCCTCAAGCCCGCGCGCAGGAGACGGGGAAGCCGAGATGATCCGGGGTGGCATGACCGCCCCGGCGCCCTGGCGGTTCCGGCTAAAGGGTCCACGGCGCGTCCGCGCGCACGGGGTCCCGGACAGGCGTCATGGCATGGCCGCCCGGCCGTGCCAGGGAACCCGTTCCGACGCGGTCCAAACGCGCCGGAGCCAACAGGAGACAGAACGTGGACCGTACGGAGAAGCGAGAGTTCGTCGCCACGCTCGGTCAGGTGTTCGCAGAGACGTCGATGATCGTGGTCACCCAGAACAAGGGCCTGACCGTGGCAGAGGTGTCGGACCTGCGGCGCAAGATGCGGGCGTCGGGATCGACCTACAAAGTCGCCAAGAACCGGCTGGCCGTGCTCGCCCTGGAGGGGACCCGGTTCGACGGCATCAAGCCCCTGCTGAAAGGTCCGACCGCGCTCGCGTGGTCGCTCGACCCGGTGGCGGTGGCGAAGACGGCCGTCGATTACGCCAAGACCAACGAGAAGTTCGTCGTGATCGGCGGCGCCCTTGGCAACCAGATGCTCAATGCGGACGGGATCAAGGCGCTGGCGGACTTGCCGTCGCTCGACGCGTTGCGCGCCAGGCTGGTGGGGATGATCCAGACCCCCGCCACCCGGATTGCAGGCGTGCTCGCGGCGCCGGCCGGACAACTCGCCCGGGTCTTCGGGGCCTACGCCAAGAAGGACGAGGCGGATGCGGCCTGATCCCGCCAGGGGCCAGCCGCGAACACCAGATGCTGATGTGATCGCAAGTTCCGGCATCGGGCTTGCATGGAACCACCCAAGGGCTAGATAGAGGAAGGTACGATATGGCTGATATGACAAGACTGGTGGAAGAGCTGTCGGCACTCACGGTGCTTGAGGCCGCCGAGCTGTCCAAAATGCTCGAGGAGAAGTGGGGCGTGTCCGCCGCGGCCCCGGCCGCCGCCGCGCCGTCCGGCCCGGTCGCCGTTGCCGCCCCGGTCGAGGAGCAGACCGAGTTCACCGTCATCCTGGCGAAGGTCGGCGACAAGAAGATCAACGTCATCAAGGAGGTCCGGACGATCACGGGCCTCGGGCTGAAGGAAGCCAAGGACCTGGTCGAGGGTGCGCCGAAGGCCGTCAAGGAAGGCGTGAACAAGGACGAGGCCGAGAAGCTGAAGAAGCAACTGGAAGAGCAGGGCGCCGCTGTCGAGATCAAGTAGCCAAGCCAAGCCCATGCCGTCATCGGTGACGGTCTTAGGCCATTGAGCGGGAAAGCGGGTGGAGACCGGGGTCGGTCTCTGCCCGCTCATCTATTGCTGCACGTCGGGCGTCCCGCCCCCGCCAGGCCGATGTGCGAAGCCGAGTGACGGAGCCTGGTGCGTGTGACGCCACCATCGGGCGTGCAAAACTTTAGGTCAAGGACGGGCGATGAACGCGATCACCAAATCGTTCACGGGACAGAAGCGGATCCGCAAGAGCTTCGGGCGCATCCCCGAAGTGGCGCCGATGCCGAACCTGATCGACGTGCAGCGTGCCAGCTATGAGGCGTTCCTGCAGATGAACGTGGTGCCGGACAGCCGGACGCCCACGGGCCTGCAGGAGGTCTTCAAGTCGGTGTTCCCGATCGACGACTTCGCCGGGCGCGGCCGGCTCGAGTTCGTGCACTACGAGCTGGAGGAGCCGAAATACGACGTCGAGGAGTGCATCCAGCGCGGCATGACCTACGCCGCGCCGCTCAAGGTGATCCTGCGGCTGATCGTCTGGGACCTCGACGAGGACACCGGTGCGCGCTCGATCCGCGACATCAAGGAGCAGCCGGTCTACATGGGCGACATGCCGCTCATGACGGACAACGGCACCTTCGTCATCAACGGGACCGAGCGGGTCATCGTCAGCCAGATGCACCGCAGCCCCGGCGTGTTCTTCGACCACGACAAGGGCAAGACCCACAGCAGCGGCAAGTACCTGTTCACCGCCCGGGTGATCCCGTATCGCGGCTCGTGGCTTGACTTCGAGTTCGACAGCAAGGACCTGGTTTACGTCCGCATTGACCGCAAGCGGAAGCTGCCGGTGACGACCCTGCTCTACGCGCTGGAGAGCACCGCGACCGAGGCGCTGCGCGCCGCCCGCGTGGCGACGGGCGAGACGGTCGATATCGGGGAGATCCGCGGCATGGATGCCGAGGAGATCCTCAACTACTTCTACACGCAGGTGGTGTTCACCCGGACGCCCAAGGGCTGGGCGCGTCCGTTCGAGGCGGACGCCTATCGCGGCATCACCCTGGCCGAGGCGCTGGTTGACGCCGACACCGGGGAGGTCGTGGCCGAGGCGACCAGCAAGTTGACGGCGCGCACCGCCCGGAAGATTGCCGAGAAGACGCAGACCGTGCTGGTGGGCCGCGCCGACCTGCTCGGGCGCTTCGTCGCCGTTGATCTGGTGAACGAGGACACCGGCGAGATCTTCGCCGAGGCGGGCGAGGAGCTGGCCGAGGCGCGGCTGACGGCACTGGAGGACGAGGGCATCGACCGGCTGCCGACGCTCGCCATCGACCAGTCGAACGGCCCCTGGCTGCGCAACACCCTGGCGGTCGACAAGAACGGCAACCGCGACGACGCGCTGGTGGACATCTACCGTGTCATGCGCCCCGGCGAGCCGCCGACGCCCGAGACGGCGGAGGCGCTGTTCCGCGGCCTGTTCTTCGACGGCGACCGCTACGACCTGTCGGCCGTGGGCCGGGTCAAGATGAACATGCGCCTCGGCATGGACGCGGAGGACAGCGTGCGCGTGCTCCGCAAGGAGGACGTGCTCAAGACCGTGAAGATCATGTGCGAGCTGAAGGACGGCCGCGGCACGATCGACGACATCGACAACCTCGGCAACCGCCGGGTGCGCTCGGTGGGCGAGCTGATGGAGAACCAGTATCGCGTCGGCCTGCTGCGCATGGAGCGGGCGATCCGCGAGCGCATGGGCAGCGTCGATATCGACACGGTGATGCCGCACGACCTGATCAACGCGAAGCCGGCGGCGGCGGCGGTGCGGGAGTTCTTCGGCTCCTCGCAGCTCAGCCAGTTCATGGACCAGACCAACCCGCTGTCGGAGGTGACGCATAAGCGCCGCCTGTCCGCGTTGGGACCAGGCGGGTTGACGCGGGAGCGGGCCGGCTTCGAGGTGCGCGACGTGCACCCGACGCATTACGGCCGCATCTGCCCCATCGAGACGCCGGAAGGGCCGAACATCGGCCTGATCAACAGCTTGGCCACCTATGCCAAGGTGAACAAGTACGGCTTCATCGAGACGCCGTATCGGCTGGTGAAGGACGGCCAGGTGCAGGACGGGTGGAAGTACCTGTCGGCCATGGAGGAGGAGAAGCTCGTCGTCGCCCAGGCCGACGCGCCGACCGACACGGCGGGCAACTTCACCAACGAGCTGGTGTCCGTGCGGCGCCAGGGCGATTTCCGGCTGGTGAAGCCGAGCGACGTGACGGCGGTGGACGTCAGCCCGCGGCAGCTGGTGTCGGTGGCGGCGGCGCTGATCCCGTTCCTGGAGAACGACGACGCGAACCGGGCGCTGATGGGCAGCAACATGCAGCGCCAGGCGGTGCCGCTGATCCGCGCCGACGCGCCCTTGGTCGGCACGGGGATGGAGGCGGCGGTCGCCCGCGACAGCGGCGCCACCATCGTCGCCCGCCGGCCCGGCATCGTCGATCAGATCGACGGCGCCCGCATCGTGGTCCGCGCGACCGGCGACGACGGCACCACGCACGGCGTCGATATCTACCGCCTGCGCAAGTACATGCGCAGCAACCAGAGCACCTGCATCAACCAGCGCCCGCTGGTGCGCGTCGGCGACCGCGTGTCGAACGGCGACATCATTGCCGATGGGCCGAGCACGGAACTGGGCGAGCTGGCGCTGGGGCGGAACGTGCTGGTCGCGTTCATGCCGTGGAACGGCTACAACTTCGAGGACAGCATCCTCATCAGCGAGCGCATCGCCCGGGACGACGTGTTCACCTCCATCCACATCGAAGAGTTCGAGGTGATGGCGCGCGACACCAAGCTCGGCCAGGAGGAGATCACCCGCGACATCCCGAACGTCGGCGAGGAGGCGTTGAAGAACCTCGACGAGGCCGGGATTGTCTATGTCGGCGCCGAGGTGAACCCGGGCGACATCCTGGTCGGCAAGGTGACGCCCAAGGGCGAGAGCCCGATGACACCCGAGGAGAAGCTGCTGCGGGCGATCTTCGGCGAAAAGGCGTCCGACGTGCGCGACACCTCGCTGAAGCTGCCGCCGGGCGTGACCGGCACCATCGTCGATGTCCGGGTGTTCAGCCGCCGGGGCGTCGACAAGGACGAGCGCGCGATGGCCATCGAGCGGTCCGAGGTCGAGCGGCTGGCGAAGGACCGCGACGACGAGCGGGCGATCCAGGAGCGGTCGTTCCTCAACCGGATGCGGGAGAAGCTGCTGGGCCGCAAGGCGTCCGGCGGGTTCAAGGGCATCAAGGCCGGCACGCCCATCACCGAGGAGGTGCTGGCCGAGTTCCCGCGCGGCGCCTGGCGCAACATCGGCGTCGCCGACGATGCCGTCATGGGCGAGATCGAGACGCTGAAGCGCGAGTTCGACGGGGCCGTGCAGGTGCTGCAGGCGCGCTTCGACGGCAAAGTCGAGAAGCTGCAGCGCGGCGACGAGCTGCCGCCGGGCGTGATGAAGATGGTCAAGGTGTTCGTCGCGGTGAAGCGCAAGCTGCAGCCCGGCGACAAGATGGCCGGCCGCCACGGCAACAAGGGCGTCGTGTCCCGCGTCACCCCGGTCGAGGACATGCCGTTCCTGGAGGACGGGACGCATGTGGACCTGGTGCTCAACCCGCTCGGCGTGCCGAGCCGGATGAACGTGGGCCAGATCCTGGAGACGCATCTGGGCTGGGCCTGCGCCACGCTCGGCAAGCAGGTGGGCGAGCTGGTGGAGGAGTATCGCCGGACGGGGGCGCAGCGTGACGCCCTGCTGGAGATGCTGCGCGACATCTATGGCGACGAGGTGTTCGAGGCGGAGATCGCGCCGATGAGCACGGAGCAGCTGCTGGAGCTGTCGGACAACCTGAAGAAGGGCATCCCGATCGCGACGCCGGTGTTCGACGGCGCCCGGATGTCCGACATCGAGGGGATGCTGACCAAGGCCGGGCTGAACACCTCGGGCCAGATGTACCTGACGGACGGGCGCACCGGGGAGACGTTCGAGCGCAAGGTGACAGTGGGCTACATCTACATGCTCAAGCTGCACCACTTGGTGGACGACAAGATCCACGCGCGCTCCATCGGGCCATACAGCCTCGTCACCCAGCAGCCGCTGGGCGGCAAGGCGCAGTTCGGCGGGCAGCGCTTCGGCGAGATGGAGGTCTGGGCGCTGGAAGCGTACGGCGCCGCCTACACCTTGCAGGAGATGCTGACGGTGAAGTCGGACGACGTGTCCGGCCGCACCAAGGTCTACGAGGCCATCGTGCGCGAGCAGGACACCTTCGAGGCCGGCATTCCCGAGAGCTTCAACGTTCTGGTCAAGGAATTGAAGTCGCTGGGCCTCAACGTGGACCTCGACACGCGCATTTCTTGACGACCAATCCCGCATCACTCGGCGGCCCGCTTGCATGGACGATGCAGGCGGGCCGGTCGCATTGGGGTCGCTGACACATGAATGAACTGATGAAGATCCTGGGTCAGGCCGGCTCGGCCATGACCTTCGACCAGATCAAGATCCAGATGGCCAGCCCGGAGCAGATCCGCAGCTGGTCCTACGGCGAGATCAAGAAGCCCGAGACGATCAACTACCGCACCTTCAAGCCGGAGCGGGACGGGCTGTTCTGCGCCCGCATCTTCGG
>CAHJXG010000554.1 GCA_903644035.1 Rhodospirillales bacterium | reverse complement strand
GGCGGGCGGCGGAGGACCAGCAGGTCCGGCAGGAGGCGGCGGCGGCGGCGGCGGCGGAGGCTGCGGCGCTGGTGGTGGGGTCGATCGGCGCTGGGCTGGGCCGGCTGGCGGCGGGTGACCTCAGTGTGCGGCTGGAGGCGGCTTTGCCGCCGGCCTATGAGCGGCTGCGTGCGGACTACAACGCGGCGCTGTCTCAGCTGCAGGGTTTGGTGCGGGGCATTGCGTCGCACACGTCTGGTCTTCGGTCTGGGACGGGGGAGATTGCGCAGGCGGCGGACGACCTGTCGCGCCGGACGGAGCAGCAGGCGGCGTCTCTGGAGCAGACGGCGGCGGCGCTGGACGAGATCACGGCGACGGTGCGCAGGACGGCGGAGGGTGCGCAGCAGGCGCGCGAGGTTGCGGGCCGGACGCGGGGGGATGCGGAGCGTTCGGGGTCTGTGGTGCGTGAGGCGGTTGCGGCGATGGGGGAGATTGAGGCGTCGTCGCGCCAGGTGGGTCAGATCATTGGGGTGATCGACGAGATTGCGTTCCAGACCAACCTGCTGGCGCTGAACGCGGGTGTTGAGGCGGCGCGTGCGGGCGAGGCGGGTCGTGGGTTTGCGGTGGTGGCGTCGGAGGTGCGTGCGCTGGCGCAGCGGTCTGCGCAGGCGGCGAAGGAGATCAAGGGTCTGATTTCGACGTCGGCGCAGCAGGTGGGCACGGGCGTGCGGCTGGTGGGGGAGACGGGGGAGGCGCTGGGCCGGATTGTGGTTCAGGTGGGTGAGGTGAGCCGTGTTGTGGGCGAGATTGCGGCGTCTGCGGGGGAGCAGGCGACGGGTCTGGCGGAGGTGAACACGGCGGTGAACCAGATGGACCAGGTGACGCAGCAGAACGCGGCGATGGTGGAGCAGAGCACGGCGGCGAGCCACGCGCTGGCACAGGAGACGGAGGAGCTGGCGCAGCTCACCGGGCGCTTTCAGCTGGGCGACGAGGTGCCGGCGCCTGCGGCGCGGCCGGGCCGGGCGGTGCCGGCGTCTACGGTGCCGGCGCTCAGGACGGCAGCACTCAAGGCGGCCAGGCACGGCGGACGCACCCAGGGCAGCACCGCCCCACGCACACCCGCACCAAACCACGCCACCACAACCGCAAACGCAACCGCAACCGCAACCGCAAACGCAACCGGCACAGATAACTGGGAAGAGTTCTGAACCATGGGCACGACCCTGAACGAGAACACCCAGCAGCCTGGCCCGGCGCTGATGCTGCCGGAGATGCTCGACCTCCGGGCCGCGGCCCCGCTCGCCGCCGAGCTGATGGCGCGCCGGGGGCTGGACACGGAGCTGGACGGCTCCCGCGTCCGCAAGCTCGGAGGGCAGTGCCTGCAGGTGCTCCTCTCGGCGCAGGCCTGCTGGCAAGCCGAGGGCATGCGCCTGCGTCTGGTCGCCCCGTCCAGCGACCTCATCGACGGCATGGACCTGCTCGGCGCCTCTTCCCTCATCCCGACTATCGGAGCCTAGAAAATGACCGTGGCCAAGACCGTACTCACCGTGGACGACTCGCGCACCATGCGGGACATGCTTCTGCTCGCCCTGTCGCAGGCGGGATATCGCGTCGTGCAGGCGGTGGATGGCGTCCATGGCCTCGAGGTCCTGCAAGGCGAGACGCCGGACGCCATCGTGACCGACATCAACATGCCCCGCATGGACGGGTTCGGCTTCATCGAGGGCGTGCGCCAGAGCGGGCTTCACCGGGCGACGCCGATCCTGGTGCTGACCACGGAGAGCGACGCCGAGAAGAAGAGCCGCGCCCGGCAGGCCGGCGCGACCGGCTGGATCATCAAGCCGTTCAACGCGGACAAGCTGGTGGACGCCCTCCGCCGCGTCGCGGCCTGACCGACGCATCCGTTGAGGAGTGATCCCATGGACCCCATGGCCGCCATCCGCGACACCTTCTTCCAGGAGTGCGAGGAACAGCTCGGCGCCCTCGAGACCGGCCTGCTGATGATGGAGGGCGGCGACTGCGATCCGGAGACGGTGAACGCCGTCTTCAGGGCCGTGCACTCCGTGAAGGGCGGTGCCGGCGCCTTCGGGCTGGACGCCTTGGTGCGCTTCGCCCACGTGTTCGAGACCGCGCTGGACGACGTCCGCGCCGGGCGCCTGGCGCCGGACCCGCGCGTGCTGAACGTGATGCTGCGCGCGGCCGACGTGCTGGCCGACCTGGTCCGCTTCTCCCGCGACGGCGGCGCCGTAGATGCCGAGCGCAACCGCCTGCTTGTCGAGGAACTCAAGGCCCTGAACGGCAGCCCCCAGCCACACGCCCCGAGGCCCGAGGTCGAAGTCGCGGACCGCGCGGCGCCCGGCGGCGATGACATGGACGGCTTCGCGTTCCAGCCGCTGCGGTTCGAGCTCGACCTGCCGGCCGCTCCGGCTGAGCGGACCTGGACCGTGCGGTTTCGCCCCGGGGCCGAACTCTATGCCAAGGCGAACGAGAGCGCGGTCCTGCTGCGCGAGCTGGGCCGCCTGGGGTCCACCGTCGTCACGCTGGACGCGAGCGCGCTTCCCGCTTTCCCCGACCTTGATCCCGAGGGCGCCTACCTGGCCTGGACGATCGCCCTCAGCACCGCGCAGCCCGAGAGCGCGATCCGCGAGGTGTTCGAGTTCGTCGAGGGAGATTGCGAGCTCGACATCGCGCAGGCCGTCGCCGAGCCGTCGCCGGGCGACGCGGGCGGCATCGACCTGGCGGCGCTGATCCAGCAGGCCCAGGACGCCGCGGCGGCGCCTGCCGTCCCAAACGCGGAAGTGCCCG
>CAHJXG010000553.1 GCA_903644035.1 Rhodospirillales bacterium | reverse complement strand
CGTGCCATGGCGGGGACGCGCGTGATCGGTTTGTGCCGGCTGAGCGATGGCTGGCTGAAACCGGAACGCCTGTTGTAACCCCCTCACGGAGTCAATCCGATGTCGATCACTGCGGAGCGCCGTACGGCGCTCGTTTCCGAATACGCCACCGGCACCGCCGACACTGGCAGCCCCGAGGTCCAGGTCGCGCTGGCGACCGAGCGCATCGTCAACCTGACCGAGCATTTGAAGGTCCATGCCAAAGATTTCCACAGCCGCCGCGGCCTGCTGATGCTGGTCGGCCGTCGCCGCCGCCTGCTGGACTACCTTAAGAAGAAGGACGACGCCCGCTATCAGGCGCTGATCGGCCGCCTGGGCCTGCGCCGCTAGACGATTGCCATCCCGGCGCCATGGGGGCGCCGGGCGACCGCCGCGCGATGCGGCACGAGCCGTCGAACCCCTCCGCGACGGCGCCTCCGGCCACATGGCGTTCCGGGCTGTAATGCTTGCAGTCCGCTTCCATGTCGCCCGAGCCGCCGGCCTGTCGGACCCCGGGATCGTCCCCTCGTCGCCCGTCCCGCGTTTGAAGGACACGACATCCATGTTCAACTACTTCCGCAAGGAACTCGACTGGGGCGGGCGCAAGCTGGTGCTCGAGACCGGCAAGATCGCGCGCCAGGCTGACGGCGCCGTGCTGGCCCGCTACGGCGACACCATCGTCCTGTGCACCGCCGTGGGCGTGCGCTCCACGAAGCCGGGCCAGGACTTCTTCCCGCTGACGGTCAACTACCAGGAGAAGGCGTTCGCAGCCGGCAAGATCCCTGGCGGCTTCTTCAAGCGCGAGGGCCGGCCGTCCGAGAAGGAGGTTCTGACCAGCCGCCTGATCGACCGCCCGATCCGCCCGCTGTTCCCCCAGGGCTTCCGGAACGAGGTCCAGGTCGTCGCGACCGTGCTTAGCCATGACATGGAAAACGACCCGGACATCGTTGCGTTGATTGGATGTTCGGCCGCTCTGACGCTGTCGGGCATCCCGTTCTTCGGCCCGGTCGGTGCCGCCCGCATCGGGTTCGCCAACGGCGAGTACATCCTGAACCCAACCGCCGAGCAGCTCGCGGCGAGCAAGCTCGACCTGGTGCTGGCCGGCACGGTCGAGGGCGTGCTGATGGTGGAGAGCGAGGCGCAGGAGCTGTCCGAGGACGTGATGCTCGGCGCCGTCACCTTCGGCCACGCGCATTTCCAGCCGGTGATCCAGGCGATCATCGAGCTGGCCGAACATGCGGCCAAGGAGCCTTGGACCATCGCCGAGCCGGCGCCGGAGCGGGCGGCACTTGCCACCCGCATCGACGAGCTGGCCCGCGCCAGCCTGGCCGAGGCCTATCAGGAGCGGCAGAAGCAGGTCCGCCAGGAGAAGGTCGGCGCGGCGAAGAAGGATGTGCTTGAGATCCTCACGAGCGAGGGGCACGAGGCGGAGGCGGCCAAGTCGCTGTTCAAGCAGCTCGAGGCCGACGTGGTGCGCAATGCGGTGCTGGACACCGGCCTGCGCATCGACGGCCGCGACACCAAAACCGTGCGGCAGATCGTGGCCGAGGTCGGCGTGCTGCCCCGCGCCCACGGCAGCAGCCTGTTCACCCGCGGCGAGACGCAGGCGCTGTGCGTCGCCACGCTCGGCACTGGGCAGGACGAGCAGATCATCGACGCGCTGGAAGGCGAGCGTCGCGAGCACTTCATGCTGCATTACAACTTCCCTCCCTACAGCGTCGGCGAGGCCGGCCGCATGGGCAGCCCGGGCCGTCGCGAGATCGGCCACGGCAAGCTCGCCTACCGCGCCGTCCGCCCGGTGCTGCCGGGCAAGGACGTGTTCCCCTACACCATGCGCGTCGTGAGCGAGATCACCGAGAGCAACGGCAGCTCCTCCATGGCGACCGTGTGCGGCACCAGCCTGGCGCTGATGGATGCCGGCGTGCCGCTGACGCGTCCGGTGGCCGGCATCGCCATGGGCCTCATCAAGGAGGACCGCGGCTTCGCCGTGCTGTCGGACATCCTGGGCGACGAGGATCACCTGGGCGACATGGACTTCAAGGTGGCCGGCAGCGAGCAGGGCGTCACCAGCCTGCAGATGGACATCAAGATCACCTCGATCACCGCTGACATCATGAAGGTCGCGCTGGAGCAGGCGCGGGACGGACGGCTGCACATCCTGGGAGAGATGGCGCGGGCGATCCAGGGCGCCCGGTCCGACGTGGCCGCCACGGCGCCGCGCATCACCATCATCACGGTGCCGAAGGAGAAGATCCGCGAGGTGATCGGCACCGGCGGCAAGGTGATCCGCGACATCGTGGAGCAGAGCGGCGCCAAGATCGACATCGAGGACGACGGCACCATCAAGATCGCCGCCACCACCGACACGGCCAGCCAGAAGGCCATCGACATGATCCGCGGCATCGTGGCGGAACCGGAGATCGGCCAGATCTACAACGGCAAGGTGGTCAAGACCGCCGACTTCGGCGCCTTCGTCAACTTCCTCGGCGCCAAGGACGGGCTGGTGCACATCAGCGAGCTGCAGCAGGGCCGGGTCAACAAGACGACGGACGTGGTGAACCAGGGCGATGCCGTGAAGGTGAAGGTCCTGGGCTTCGATGACCGCGGCAAGGTCAAGCTGTCCATGCGCGTCGTCGATCAGGCGACCGGGGCGGACATCACCGAGCAGGTCGGCAGCAAGGGCGGCCAGGGTGGCGGACGCGAAGGCGGGCGCCGCGAGCGGTCCGAGTCCGACGCGGCAGAATAAGCCGCAGGCGCAAACGTCTGGCGGCCGGGTCTAGTAAATCTGGACTCAGCCGCCAATGTTTCAGACTGTTACAAAGAAGGTCTGGGCGGGGATGAAGGCTGTCAACGCGATACGGATGGGCGGCGTCGATGTCCTGCCGTTGATCGAGGGTGGAAAAGGCATCGGCGTCTCCACCGGCGTGAGTTCCGGCCATTGGGCCAGCGCCGGCGGCGCCGGGACGTTCAGCGCCGTGAACGCCGATTTCTACGACGAGAACGGCAATCCCCTCGACCAGCTCTACCACGGCCGAACCCGGCGGGATCGGCATGAGGAACTGGTGCAGTTCGGCATCCAGGGCGGCATCGCCCAGGCACAGCGCGCCCATGACATCTCCGGCGGCCAGGGCCGCCTGCACGCCAACCTCCTATGGGAGATGGGCGGGGCGGAGCGCGTCATCACCGGCGTGCTTGAGGGCGCCAAGGGCCTGATCCACGGACTGACCTGCGGCGCCGGGATGCCATACCGCCTGTCCGACATCGCCGCGCGGTTCGGCGTGCACTACTACCCCATCGTCTCCTCCTCCCGTGCGTTCAGCGCCTTGTGGAAGCGCGCCTACTCCAAGGCGGCCTCCCTGCTCGGCGGCGTCGTCTACGAGGACCCCTGGCTTGCTGGCGGGCATAACGGCCTGTCCAACGGCGAGGACCCCACCAAGCCGGAAGACCCCTTCCCCCGCGTGCTGGCGCTGCGCAAGCTGATGCGCACCTTCGGGCTGGATCAGACCCCCATCATCATGGCTGGCGGCGTGTGGTGGCTGGAGGAGTGGGAGGACTGGATCGACAACCCCGATCTCGGTCCCATCGCTTTCCAGTTCGGCACCCGGCCCCTGCTCACCCGGGAGAGCCCGATCAGCGACGCCTGGAAGCAGCGGCTGCTGAACCTGCGGGAAGGCGACGTCTTCCTGAACAAGTTCAGCCCGACCGGGTTCTACTCCAGTGCCGTCAACAACGGTTTTATCGCCGAGTTGCGGGAGCGTGGGGAGCATCAGGTTGCCTACTCGACGGAGCCGATCGGGGAGCATGTGGCGATGCTCGGCATCGGCCCGCGCAAGCGCCCGGTGTACCTGACGACCAACGACCTGTTCAACGTCGAAGGCTGGATCGCCGCCGGGTTCAGCGAGGCGTTACGCACACCCGACAGCACGCTGATCTTCGTGACGCCGGAGCGGGCGGCGCGGATCACGGGGGACCAGGTCTCCTGCATGGGCTGCCTGAGCCAATGCCGGTTCAGTAACTGGAGCCAGCACGGTCCCGACTACGACAACGGCAAGAAGGCCGACCCACGCAGCTTCTGCATCCAGAAAACGCTGCAATCCGTGCGTCGGGAGGACCAGACGCCTGAGGCCATCGAGCATCAGTTGATGTTCAGCGGCCACAACGCCTATCGGTTTGCCAGCGATCCCTTCTATTCCAATGGCTTCATCCCGACGGTCAAGCAGCTGGTGGAGCGCATCGTCTCCGGCCGCTAGGGCTTCTCCAGCGCCAGGGCACGGGCATAGACGAGCTTTCGCGGCAGCCCGGTGGCGCCCGACACCAGGGCGGCTGCGTCCTTGAGGCTGTTCTGCCTGAGGGCCTGGCGCAGTTGGCCATCCAGGTCCTGCGCATCGGTAGTGTCCTCAGGCGCCGGGCCGACGGCAATCGTGATCTCTCCCCGGGCCGGTGTGGCGGCGTAGTGCGCGGCGAGTTCTGGCAGCGTGCCGCGCCGGACCTCCTCGAACCGCTTGGTCAGCTCGCGTGCGACCGCGGCCGGACGGTCGCCGAACTGCGCCGCCAGATCAGCCAGCGACTCAGCAAGGCGATGCGGAGCCTCGTGCCACAGCAGGGTCGCGGACAGCCCGGCACGCTCGGCGGCGCGCAGCCGGCCAAAGGCCACGAGGCGCGCCGCCGAGCGCGGAGGCGGAAACCCCAGGAACAGGAACGGCTGCGGCGGCAGGCCAGACAGGATCAGGGCCATCACCGCCGCGTTCGGACCGGGCATCGCCGACACCGGCAGCCCCGCCGCCACCACCGCCCGCACCAGCCGGAAACCGGGGTCGGACACCAGCGGTGTCCCGGCATCCGAGACCAGCGCCACCCTGCCGCCACCCCGCAGCATGTCGAGCAGCGCCGGGATGCGGCCCTCCTCGTTGTGGTCGTGCAGCGGCGAGGTGCGCGCCGCGATCCCGTGATGCGTCAGCAGGCGGGCGGTCGTGCGGGTGTCCTCGCACAGCACGAGGTCCGCGTGCCGCAACGCATCGAGCGCACGCGCGGAGATGTCCGCCAAGTTGCCGATCGGGGTAGCGACCAGCACGAGTCCTGATGGTATAAACGAGGCGCGGTCGGGTGCGGGGTCACCGACAAGGGGATCGGAACATGCGTCGTCAAGAGTTCGTTCGGGCATTCACGCTCCTTGCCGCACTCGCCGGGCTGGCCGCCTGCGTAGCCGACATGGGAGGTGCCGGCTACGGTCCTGCGCCCATGGTCGGCGCTGCCACGCCGGACTTGCCGGGGCGGCGCGTGACGATCCTGGTGCCGCTCACCGGCCCCACGGCCGAGGTCGGCCAGGCCATGCTGCGGGCGGCACAGCTTTCGCTGGACCAGCCAGGCGCGCCGACCTTGGACGCCCGGGACACTG
>CAHJXG010000552.1 GCA_903644035.1 Rhodospirillales bacterium | reverse complement strand
CGAGATGCTCGCGCTGGTCGGCCTGTCCCCGCACCGCGCCGCCCCCGCCCACCGCCTGTCCTACGGCCAGCACAAGCTGCTCGCCCTGGCGGCCTGCATGATGAACGCGCCGCGCCTGCTGGTGCTGGACGAGCCGGTCGCCGGGGTGAACCCAACGATGGTGCGCATGATCGGCGACGTGCTGCAGCGCCTGAGCGCTTCGGGCGTGACGCTGCTGCTGGTCGAGCACAACATGAATTTCGTCATGCGCCTGTGCTCGCACGTCGTCGTGCTGGAGGCCGGCCGGCTGCTGGTCGAGGGGCCGGCCGGCATCGTGCGCGAGCACCCGATGGTGCTGGAGGCCTATCTCGGCGGGACCGGGGCGGCCCATGGCTGACGCCGCCCTGCTCCGCGTCGATGGCCTGTCCGCCGGCTACGCGGAGACGCCGATCATCGTCGATGTCTCGTTCGGCCTGGCGCGCGGCAGCATCACCACGGTGATCGGCGGCAACGGCGCCGGCAAGTCCACGCTGCTGCGGGCGATCTACGGCCTCAACCGTCAGTTCGGCGGCGATATCCGGCTCGACGGCAGGTCCCTGCGCGGCCACGACCCGGCCATGCGCCTGGCGGCCGGCATCGGGCTGGTGCCGCAGGGCCGCTGCAACTTCCCGCGCCTGAGCGTGCGGGAGAACCTGGAGCTGGGCGCCCACTCCCTCCCGCTCCGGCGCGTGCCGGCCGCCATCGACCGCGTGGTCGCCCTGTTCCCCATGCTGGGGCGCAAGTCCCGCACCATGGCCGGCAACCTCAGCGGCGGCGAACAGCAGATCCTGGAGACGGCCATGGTGCTGGAGGCGGAGCCCAAGCTGCTGCTGCTGGACGAGCCCTCGCTGGGCCTGTCGCCGCTGATGCTGGGCGAGGTGTTCGCCACCATCCGGACCATGCGCGACGCCGGGGTGACGGTGATGATGGTGGAGCAGAACGTCCGCGGCGCCATGGCGGTGTCGGACACCGTCATCGTCATGGAGCTGGGCACGAAGACGCTGGAAGGCCCGCCGGCGGAGATCGGGAACGACCCGAGGATCAAGGCCGCCTATCTCGGCGCGTAGCGGGAACGGCAGGGGGACAGGATGCAGGCACCACAAGGACAGGCGCGGCTGGGCGTCGATATCGGCGGCACCTTCACGGACGCGGTGCTGGAGGCGGGCGGCCAGCGCCACACCTGGAAGGAGCTGACCACGCCCGACGCGCCGGAGCGGGGCGCGCTGGCGGCGATCGACGCCACGGTGCGCGCCGCGGCCCTGACGCCCGGGGATGTCGGCCTGGTGATCCATGGCACCACGCTGGCCACCAACGCGCTGATCGAGCGCCGCGGCGCCCGCACCGCCCTGGTCACGACGCGGGGCTTCCGCGACGTGCTGCAGATCCGCAGCGAGGACCGCTACGAGCAGTACGACCTCGACATCCGCCTGCCGGAGCCGCTGGTGCCCCGCCGCCTGCGCCTGCCGGTGACGGAGCGGATCGACGCGCGCGGCCGTGTCTGCCTGCCGCTCGATGAGGCGGAGGTGGAGGCGCTGCTGCCGGCGCTGGAGGGCGTGGAGGCGGTCGCGGTCGGCTTCCTGCACAGCTACGTCAACGACGCGCATGAACGCCGGGTCGGCGAGATGCTGGCTGTGCTGCGGCCCGACCTGTCGATCACGCTGTCCTCGGCCGTCTCGCCGGAGATGCGGGAGTACGAGCGCTTCTCCACCGCCTGCGCCAACGCCTACATCCAGCCGCTGATGTCGCGCTACCTGCAACGCCTGCAGGACGAGCTGCGGGGGCGCGGCTACGGCTGCCCGCTGCTGCTGATCCATTCCGGCGGCGGCCTCGCGACGGTCGAGGCCAGCCGGCAGTTCCCGGTCCGCCTGGTGGAATCCGGCCCGGCCGGCGGCGCGGTGTTCTCCAGCACCGTGGCGCAGGAGCTGGGGGCGGACGAGGTGCTGTCGTTCGACATGGGCGGCACCACGGCCAAGGTCTGCCTGATCGACGCCTTCCGCCCGCAGCTCGGGCGCCGGTTCGAGGTCGCGCGCATGGGACGCTTCCGCAAGGGCAGCGGCCTGCCGCTCCGCATCCCCTGCGTCGAGCTGGTGGAGATCGGTGCCGGCGGCGGCTCGGTCGCGGCGCTGGACGAGCTCTCCAGCATCGCCGTGGGGCCGGAGAGCGCGGGTTCGATGCCCGGCCCCGCCTGCTACGGCAAGGGCGGCGGCCGCCCGACGGTGACGGACGCGGACCTGGTGCTCGGCCGCATCGACCGCGCCCGGTTCGCCGGCGGCGCGATCACCTTGGACCTGGAAGCCGCCGAGGCGGCGCTGGAGCGGCACGTCGCAGCGCCCCTTGATATGGATGCGCGGTCGGGCGCCTTCGGGGTTGCCGAGATCGTGGACGAGAACATGGCCAACGCCGCCCGCGTCCACGCCATCGAAAGCGGCAAGGAGGTGTCCCGCCGGACGCTGATCGCCTTCGGCGGCGCGGCCCCGCTGCACGTGGCGCGGGTGGCGGAGAAGCTGGGCGTGCCCCGCTTCGTCGTCCCCAGCGGCGCCGGGGTCGGCTCGGCCATCGGCTTCCTGCGCGCGCCGGTCGCCTACGAGGTGGTGCGGACCACGTTCCAGACGCTGGCCGGCTTCGACGCCGCGGCCACGAACGCGCTGCTGGATGCCATGACGTCCGAGGCCGCCGCGGTCGTCCGCACCGCGGCCTTCGGCGGCGCCCTGCAGGAGCGGCGGACCGTGTTCATGCGCTACGCCGGGCAGGGCTACGAGCTGGGCATCGACGCGCCGGTGCGCCCCTGCACGCCGGACGACGCGGCCCTGCTGCGACGCAGCTTCGAGGACCGCTACCGCGCCCTGTACAGCTGGACGGTGCCGGCGACGGGCATCGAGATGCTGGGCTGGTCCGTGGTCGTGTCCACCCCCCTGCCCGCGCTGCCGCCGCCGCCGCCGGACGCGCCGCCCTATCGCCCGGCGCCGCAGGGAACCCAGGCCGTGTACGATCCCGACGACGGCGCGCATCATCCCGTCCCGGTGTTCTGGCGCCCCGACCTGCGGCCCGGCGCCGCCATCCCCGGCCCGGCGCTGATCGCGGAGCCGGAGACCACGACCTGGGTCTCCGCCGCCTTCACCGCGCACCTGGACGCGCGGGGCTACATCGTGTGCGACCGCAACCCGGCTCCAGTCCCGACCTCGGCCGCGTCGCCGCCGCGCGTCTCCGTGGGAGCCTTGCCATGAGCGTCGCCGCGGCGGACACCATCCGCAACCAGGTCATGTGGAACCGCCTGAACTCCATCGTGGAGGAGCAGGCGCAGGCCCTCATGCGCGCCTCCTTCAGCCCGGCGGTGCGGGAGGGCGGCGACCTGGCGGCCGGCATCTTCGACCTGCGCGGGCGGATGGTGGCGCAGGCGGTGACGGGGACGCCGGGCCACGTCAACACGATGGCGGCCGCCGTGCCGCACTTCCTGCGCGCCATCCCGGCGGCGACGATGCGGCCGGGCGACGCCTTCATCACCAACGACCCCTGGATCGCCTCCGGCCACCTGCACGACGTGACCATCGTGACGCCGGCCTATTACCGCGGGTCCCTGGTCGGCTACTTCGCCGCGCTGGTGCACATCATCGACGTGGGCGGCCGCGGCATGGGCCCGGATGCGCGCCAGGTGTTCGAGGAGGGCATCTGCCTGCCCATCATGCACCTGGTCCGCGAGGGCGCGATCAACGACGACCTCATGCGCATCCTGCGCGCCAACACGCGCGAGCCGCTCCAGGTCGAGGGCGACATCCTGGCGATCGCGGGCGCCGGGGAGGAGGGCGTGCGCGGCCTGGTCGGCATGATGGCGGAGTTCGGCATCGACGGGCTGGAGCCGCTGTCGGACTACGTGGTCGAGCACTCGAAGGCCGCCATGCTGCGGGCCATCGCCCGGCTGCGGCCCGGCACCTACCGCAACGAGATGACGGTTGACGGCTACGACACGCCGGTGCGGCTGGTGGCGGCCACGACGGTCGGCGCGGAGGGCATCACGGTGGACTTCACCGGCAGCTCGGACGCGGTGCCGCAGGGCATCAACGTCGTGTTCCACTACACGCTGGCCTACACCGTGTACGGCATCAAGTGCATGGTCGCCCCCGGCGTCCCGAACAACCACGGGTCGATGCAGCCCTTCGCCATCGTCGCCCCCGAGGGCTGCATCCTGAACTGCGTCCGTCCGGCGCCGGTCGCGGCCCGGCACATCGTCGGCCACGCCCTGCCGGACGTGGTCCTGGGCTGCCTGCACCAGGCGATGCCCGAAGGCGGCGCGCCCGCGGAAAGCTCCATGATGTGGAACCCCTATCTGCGCGGGGAGCGCTGGTTCGACGGCTCCCGCCGGGCGTGGGAGGCGTTCTACTTCAACAGCGGCGGCATGGGCGCCCGGCCCGGCATCGACGGCCTGTCCGCCACCGCCTTCCCCAGCGGCATCCGCGGCATTCCGGTCGAGGCCGCGGAGGCGGTCGCCCCGGTGATGATCTGGCGCAAGGAGCTGCGTCCGGACTCCGCCGGCGCCGGGCAGTTCCGCGGCGGCTTCGGCCAGGTGGTGGAGATCGGCTCGGCCACGGACGGCGCCTTCGAGTTCCAGGCCATGTTCGACCGCGTGGACAACGCCGCGCGCGGCCGGGATGGCGGCGGCGACGGCATGACGGGCACGGTCCGCCTCCGCTCCGGGGCGACCCTGCGGGCCAAGGGCCTGCAGACCGTGCCCGCCGGCGACCGCCTGGTGCTGGAGGTGCCCGGCGGCGGCGGCTTCGGCGATCCTGGCCGGCGGGACCCGTCGCAGGTCGCCGCGGACATCGAGGACGGGCTGCTGACCCCGGGGCGGGCGCGGCTCGATTACGGGACGGAAGGATAAGGGGCATGACCGACAACCTGATGAACGCGTTCCCGCGGACCGAGCTGGTCGCCGCGCGGGGCGAGGGCGCCTATCTCTGGGACGCGGAGGGGCGCCGTTACCTGGATTTCGTGGCCGGCGTCGCGGTCAACGCCTTCGGCCATTGCCACCCGGTCCTGGTCGAGGCGCTGACCCGGCAGGCGAACCGGCTGTGGCACGCCTCCAACGTGTTCCGTATCCCCGAGCAGGAGAGCCTGGCGGCGCGGCTGGCCGAGGCGAGCTTCGCGGACGCCATCTTCTTCAACAACTCCGGCGCCGAGGCGGTGGATTTCTCCATCAAGCTGGTCCGCAAGCACTTCAAGGGCACCGCCACGCCCGGACGCTGGCGGATCATCACGACGGAGGGCGCGTTCCACGGCCGCACGCTCGCCGCCATCGCCGCGAGCGGGCAGCCGAAGCTGACCGCCGGGTTCGAGCCGCTGGTGGACGGCTTCGACCGGGTGGCGTTCGGCGACCTGGAGGCCGTGCGCGGCGCGGTCGGGCCGCAGACCGGCGCCATCATGGTGGAGACGATCCAGGGCGATGGCGGCATCCGGGTCTGTCCCCCGGCCTACCTGCGCGGCCTGCGCCGGTTGGCGGACGAGCACGGGCTGCTGCTGGTGCTGGACGAGGTCCAGTCCGGGATGGGGCGGACCGGAAAGCTGTTCGCGCACGAATGGGCCGGCATCGCCCCGGACATCCTGGCGACGGCCAAGGGCCTGGGCGCCGGGTTCCCCCTGGGCGCCGTGTTCAGCACGGCGGCGGTGGCGTCCTGCATCGTGCCGAGCTCGCACGGGTCCACACTCGGGGGATCGCCGCTCGGCATGGCCGTGGGGCACGCGGTGCTGGACATCATGCTGGCCGACGGGTTCCTGGAGCGCGTGGCGCGGACCGGCGCCATGCTCCGCTCCCGGCTGGAGGAGCTGGTGCGGCGGTGTCCCGGCGTGTTCCCCGAGGTGCGGGGCTTCGGGCTGATGCTGGGGCTGCGCTGCGTGCCGGACGCGAGGCTGATGATGGGCGTCCTGCGCCGGCACGGCCTGCTGGTGGCGGGCGCGGCGGAGAACGTGATCCGGTTGCTGCCGCCCTTGACCATCGAGGAGCGGCATGTCGGGGAAGCCATGGGCGCCCTCGACGCGGCAGCCGCGGCCTTCATGCGCCAACCGGACCTGGTCGAGGCATAAGCCAGGGGCATGGATTGGGGAGGGCGGCACGATGGACATGGCCATGCACGGGGCGGCGATCCCGGCGGGTTTCGACCGGCGCGATCCCCGGGCCGTGCGCCGGGCGGCCCGGGCGGGACGGCTGAGCGGCCCGACGACGCGGATGGCGCCGGGCCACGTGCAGGCGAACATCGTGATCCTGCCCCGGGAGCATGCCGAGGAGTTCCTGCTGTTCTGCCAGCGCAACCCGCGCCCATGTCCGCCGATCGCGGTGTCCGACCCCGGATGCCCGCATCTGCCGGGGCTTGCCGCCGATCTCGACATGCGGACGGACCTGCCGAGCTACCGGGTCTTCCACGATGGCGAGATGGTCGAGGACCGGGCCGACATACGGGACCTCTGGCGCGGTGACCTGGTGACGTTCGCGCTCGGCTGCTCGCTGTCGTTCGAGGAGGCTCTGGGCGATGCCGGGCTGCCGCAGCCCTACCTCGAAGGCGACCGGGTCGTTCCGATCTACGTCTCGGGCCTGGACTGCGAGCCGGCTGGCCGGTTTCGAAGCAGGCTCGTGGTCTCGATGCGGCATTTCCGCGCCGCCGACGCCATCCGGGCGATCCAGGTGACGAGCCGCTTTCCCAACGTCCATGACGCGCCGGTCCATATCGGGGATGGCCGCCTGATCGGGATCGCGGACCTCGCAGCCCCGTATCACGACACGCCACCCGATCTCCGCGACGATGAGCTTCCGCTCTTCTGGGCCTGCGGCGTGACGCCACAGATCGCCGTCGCCGCCGCCCGTCCGCCATTCTGCATCACCCACACGCCCGCGCATATGCTCGTCACGGACCGCCGGAACGCGAATGTCGCCATGTCCTGAAGCAGCGGGCGGCGCGGGAGGAGCGATGGACACGACCTACCTGCGGCAGCGGGACCGGACGAGCACGCCGGCCTCTCCCGCGCCACCCGGCTCCTGCGACTGCCATGCCCACGTGTTCGGCCCCGTCCATCGCTACCCGTTCGCGGCCAACCGCAGCTACACGCCGCCCGAGGCCAGCCGGGAGGAGTACCTGGCCATGCTCGAAGCCCTCGGGATCGGCAGGATGGTGATCGTGCAGCCCAGCGTCTACGGCTTCGACAATCGCTGCACGGTCGAGGCGGTGCAGTCCTTCGGCCTCGAACGTGCCCGCGGCGTCGTCATGATCCCGCCCGACATCGCCGGGCGAGAGTTGCAGGCGCTGCATGACGCCGGGGCGCGGGGAGTGCGCTTCATCACCATGTCCTCTGGCGGCGGGTCGCTGGACCAGCTGCGTGATGTCGCGGCCCGGGTCGCCCCGCTCGGCTGGCACATCCAGATGTACGTGCCGGCGCAGACCTGGCACGAGCTGGCCCCCGTCATAGCGGGTCTCCCGGTGCCGGTCGTGATGGACCACATGGCCGGCATC
>CAHJXG010000551.1 GCA_903644035.1 Rhodospirillales bacterium | reverse complement strand
AACGGCCGCTCGGCCCGGCGCAGGGCACGGACGGCTTGGGCCAGCTCCTCCGCGTCCGGCGCGGGGCGGCGGATGCGGTGGGTGCGCGCCTCGAACAGCGCCGCCGGGAAGTCGTGGGCCTCCGCCTGCACGTCCTGGCACAGGCTGAGCGTCACCGGGCCGCACTGCGCGGGATCGGTCAGCACGGCGACGGCACGGGGCAGGGCGGCGAGCAGCTGCTCCGGCCGGGTGATGCGGTCCCAGTAGCGCGACACCGGGCGGAAGCAGTCGTTGGCGCTGGTGGTGCCGTCGCCCCAGTCCTCGACCTGCTGCAGCACCGGGTCCGGGCGGCGGCTGGCGAACACGTCGCCGGGCAGCAGCAGCACCGGCAGGCGGTTGACGTGGGCGACGCCCGCCGCGGTCAGCATGTTCATGGCGCCCGGCCCGATGGAGCTGGTGCAGGCCATCATCTGCCGCCGGTTGCGCGCCTTGGCGAAGGCGACGGCGGCCAGCGCCATGGCTTGCTCGTTGTGCGCCCGCAGCGTCGGCAGCGTCTCGCGGGCATGGAACAGCGCCTCCCCCATGCCGGCGACGTTGCCATGGCCGAAGATCGCCCAGCACCCGGCGAACAGGGGCGCGTCCTGCCCGTCGAGCACCGTCCGCTGCGCCGCCAGGAAGCGCACGACCGCCTGCGCCGCGGTCAGCCGGATGGTTGCCATTGCCCTCTCCCCTTAGCTCAGGCGCACCGCCCGCCCGCTCGCCATGCTCTCCAGCGCCGCATCCGCGAGGCGCAGCGCCTCCCGCCCCTCGGCGAAGCCGGCCAGCGGCGCGGCGCCGGTGGCCACGCACCCGATGAAATGGTCCAGCTCCGCCCGGTAGGCGTCGGCGTAGCGGGCGATGAAGAAGTCCTGCACCGGGTCCATCGCCCGCGTGCGCGCCTGGCCCCAGCTTTCCACCGTCGTGGGGTGCTGGTTGTGCGCCTGCAACATGCCGGCCGCGCCGAACGCCTCGATCCGCTGGTCGTAGCCGTAGGCGCAGCGCCGGCTGTTGTTGATGTGGACCAGGGCGCCGGAGGCCGCGCGCAGCACCAGCATCGCCGCGTCGATGTCGCCCGCGGCCCGGATGGCGGGGTCGATCAGGTTCGCCCCCATCGCCTGCACCTCGGTGATCTCGCCCGCGAGGTAGCGCGCCATATCGAGGTCGTGGATCGTCATGTCGCGGAACAGCCCGCCGGAGCCGGCGACGTACTCTGCCGGCGGCGGCGCCGGGTCGCGGCTGGTGATCACGACCTGCTCGAGCCGGCCGATCTCGCCCGCGGCCAGGCGGTCGCGCAGGGCGCGGAACGACGGGTCGAAGCGACGGTTGAACCCGAGCATGACCAGCGGCCGCAGGGCCGCGATGGCCTGCCAGCACGCATCGACGCGGGCGATGTCGAGATCGACCGGCTTCTCGCACAGCACCGCCTTGCCGGCCCGGGCGCTGCGGGCGATCAGGTCCACGTGGGTGTCCGTGCTGGACGCGATGAGCACCGCCTGCACGCGGGGGTTGGCCAGCGCCTCCTCGATGGAGTGCGCCTGGGGCACGCCGAGTTCGGCCGCGACCGCCGCCGCCGCCGGCCCGGCCACGTCGTAGCAGGCGGCCAGCGCCGCGCCGGGATGGGCGTGGATGTTGCGGGCGTGCACCCGGCCGATGCGGCCGCAGCCGAGCAGGGCGAAGCCGATCATGCCGGCAGCCCGTAGAACGTGACGGCGTTCTGCCCGAACACCGCGTCGCGCTCGGCGGGCGAGAGCTGGGCGGTCAGCTGATGCGACCCGTCCCACCACGTCGCGTAATCCTGCCGGGTGGTCAGCACCGGCCAGTCGCTGCCGAAGATCAGCCGCTGCGGCCCGAACAGCTCCAGCAGCGTGTCGGCGTAGGGGCGGATCGCGTCGAGCGGGGCGCCGGGCGCCGCCTCCGTCACCAGGCCGGAGAGCTTGCAGCGGACGTGCGGGATGGCGGCGAGCACCGCTATGGCGTCCCGCCACTCCGCATGGCGGCCCGCGGCGATCTCGGGCTTGGCGGCATGGTCGATGACGATGGGCAGGTCCGGGTGGCGCTCGATCAGGCGCGGCAGGTGGGCGAGGTGGCGGACCCGCGCCAGGGCGTCGAAGGTGAGGCCCAGCTCGACCACGGCGCGGTAGGCGGCATCCTGCTCCGGCCGCAGCAGCCACTCGTCGTCGTCGATGTCCTGCCACATCGGCCGGATGCCGCGCAGCCGCGGGTCCTGCGCCAGCGCCGCCAAGCGGTCCGGGGCGTCGGGCGCCATCATGTCGATCCAGCCGACCACGCCGCGCACCCGGCGGTCGGTGTCCGCCAGGGACAGCAGGAAGCGCGACTCGGCCTCGGTCACGGTGGCCTGCACCAAGACGATGCCGTCGATCCCGGCCGCGTCGAACAGGGGTGCCGCGTCGCCTGGCAGGAAGTCACGGTGGATCGGCAGGTCCGGCGTCATCCAGTGATAGTCGCCGCGGTCCACGCGCCAGTAGTGCACGTGGGCGTCGATGACCAAGGCGTTGGGGATCAAGGCCCCGGCCACCGGATCAGCCCGGCCTGCCGCAGCTCCTGCCAGAGCGCGTCGGGGATGGGGTGCGTGATGAGGCGCAGGTTCTCGTCCACCTCCGCCGCGTCGCGGGCGCCGGGGATGACGGTCGCGACGGTGGGATGCGACAGCGGGAACTGCAGCGCCGCCGCGCGCAGCGGCACGGCGTGGCGGAGGCAGACGCGCTCGATGGCCCGGGTGCGCTCCAGGATGGACGGCGACGCCGGGGCGTAGTCGTACAGCGCGCCCTCAACCGGCCCGGTGGCGAGGATGCCGGAGTTGTAGGGGCCGCCCAGGATGATGCCGATGCCGCGCCGCTCGCACAGCGGCAGGAAGCTGTCGAGCGAGGTCTGGTCCAAGAGCGTGTAGCGCCCGGCCAGCAGGAAGCAGTCGAAGTCCCCGGCCTCCGCGAACTCCTGGCACGCCTCCCACTCGTTCAGCCCGGCGCCGATGGCCCGCACGGCCCCCTGCTCGCGCAGCGACAGCAGCGCGCGGTAGGCGCCGTCCATCGCCTCCCGGAACCGGTCGCGGTAGGCGGCGCCGTGGTTGCGGCGGTCGCAGTCGTGCAGCAGCAGGACATCGACGCGGTCGGTGCCCAGGCGCTGCAGGCTGTCCTCGAAGGAGCGCATGGCGCCGTCGTAGCTGTAGTCGATGCGCGGCGCGAACGGCGCCGGGTGGTCGAACAGGCTGTCGGCGGCGCTGCCGGGCCCGTCGGATGCGCCGCGGGGGAACAGGCGCCAGCCGACCTTGGTGGAGAGCACGACGTCATCCGGCAGCCGCCGCCGGGCCGCGCCGATGCGGTGCTCGGCGAGGCCGAAGCCGTAGAGCGGCGCGGTGTCGAAGTAGCGGATGCCGGCACGGTGGGCGGCCTCGACCGCCTGCATGGCGCCGTCCTCGGTCTGCGCCCGGTACAGGTTGCCGAGGCTCGTGCTGCCGAAGCCGAGCGTCGTCAGGGTGACGCCGGTCCGGCCGAGCGTGCGGGTGGGGAGCGTCATGGCCGGATCACCCCCTTGCGCACCAGGATGCAGCCGTAGAGCCGCGTCTCCCCGGTGGCGACGACGGCGTAGGCGCTGGCGGCACGCTCGTAGAAGGCGAACCGCTCGATGTCCTCGATGGCGACGGCATGGCCCTGCGCCGCGTCGAGCGCCTGCTGGAAGTCGGCGGCGACCGGCGGGCGGCCCTGGGACGGGGTCATGATCGCAGCGGGGCAGGACACGAAGTCATCGAGCGGCAGCAGGGTCAGCACCGCCTCCAGCACCTGCGGCGCCGGCAGGCCGGCCGCTTGCACCAGGCGCCGCGCATGGGTGGCGGCGGGAAAGTTGGCATCGACGATGGCCAGCTCGTCGCCATGCCCCATCTCCGCCAGCACGGCCAGCAGAGGCGGCGAGATCAGCGGATGCAGGCCCTTCAACATGGTCGCGTGCTCCCCACGGGCCGGCGCGGCGGCGCCATTGTCTTTCGTTTGATCTACGCGAATAGCACGGCCGTCATGAGCTGGGGAACAGCGGACTGGCCCGGCGAGATTTCCAGAGGAGGTCGCGCATTTCGCATCCGGTCTGCGGCGTGCCTGAGCATGTGCCCGACGCATGGCACGCTTCTGTGGCCGGCGTGCGAAGAACGAGGCGGGCATCGAGGTCGTTCAAGCTGTCAGCGTCCGTCCGGGAGATCGAAGCCGTAGAGGCGGGCGGGGTTGTCGACCAGGATGCGGCGGCGCCGGGCCTCGTCCGGGATCCACCCGGCGAGCAGGTCCAGCAGCTCGCCGTCGTCCGGCATGTGCCGGTGCATGTTGGGGTGCGGCCAGTCGGTTCCCCAGACGCAGCGCTCAGCCGCATGGGCCGCCAGCCTGCGGGCCAGGGATGTCACGTCCCGGTAGGGATAGCCGGCGACCGAGGCCCGGTAGCCGCTGAGCTTCACCCAGCACCGGCCGCCATCGAGCAGCCGCAGCACGGCCCGATAGGCGGCGTCACGCCCGGTCTGGTCGGCAAGGATGCCGGCCATGTGGTCCATCACGACCGGCACCGGGAGACCCGCTATGACGGGGGCCAGCTCGTGCCAGGTCTGCG
>CAHJXG010000550.1 GCA_903644035.1 Rhodospirillales bacterium | reverse complement strand
CGCATCGCGGGCATCAGCCGGGCCGCGCATCCGGGCCGCGTCGCCGGCCTGGGCCATGCCGTCAGCCGCCGGGCCGGTGCCGTCCGCGTCGCCAACGCGGTGCATCGGGACATCGTGCCGCTGGCCAACACCACGTGGGATGATCCGGCGGTGCCGCCCGCCATCCTCGACGCCATTCAAACCGCCGCCCGGGAATCCGGCATCGACCCGCATCTGCTGGCAGCCATCGCCTGGCGCGAGAGCCGGTTCGATCCGGAGGCGCGCAACCAGCAATCCTCGGCCAAGGGCCTGCTGCAATTCACCTCGGGAACCTGGCTTCGCGTGGTCCGGGACTACGGCTCGGCGCATGATGCGGCGGACTACGCGGCGGCCATCCACACCAGCCGGTCCGGCGACCTCGTGGTGTCCGACTCCATGCGGTCGGCCATCCTGCAGCTGCGCAGCAACCCCACCCTGTCGGCAAAGCTGGCCGCCCAGAACATGCAGCGGCAACGTGGCGTGATGGAGGCGCAGCTCGGGCGCCCCGTGACCTCTGCGGATCTCTATCTGCTTCACGTGCTCGGCCCGACCGGCTCCATGCGCTTCCTGACGGCGCTGGCCAAGCGGCCCTCCGATTCCAGCCTGAAGGTCGCGAGCTTCAAGGTGATGCGCAACGCCGGCCTGCTGGCGCAGGATGGCCGGCCGCTGACCGTCGCCAACACCTATGCCGCCGCCGAGACGATGCTCACCGCGCAGCACACGCGCTCGGCGCCGCTCCTGGCTGCGGTGAGGACGGAGGGGGCATCGGCCCCGGCCCTGCCGCCAACGGCGCCGTAGCCCGCCAGCGCGACGCGCGAAGGCGCCCGATTTCGATGCTGCCTTGAACCCGGTCTCGCAACAAAGGCCGTAGCCCTCGCAGGCCCGCGGCCCTATAAAGCAGCTCGTTGTCCCGGCCGGCGCCGGGCGGCAGCGCCACAGGCCGGTGACCACGCGAGCGTCGTCGCGAGCAAGGAGGGATCCCATTGACCCCGCTATTCCGCCTGTTGCAGCGCATCCCAGCAGTTCGGCGCCTGGAGGACGAGCGCGACGGCCTGCGTGCCAACCAGAACTCGATGCAGCTCAAGCTCCGGGCGGCCTCCGCGGAGATGGGAGTGCTGGAGGAACAGTGCCGCGTTCTGCAACGGGAGCGGGACCAGCTGGCCGAGGCCGCGGCACGGCAGGCGTCGGAGCATGGCTCGCAGATCGAGGCGGCGCAGCGTGCGAACGCCGCGCTGCTTCAGGAGCGTGACGCGCTGGTCGAGGAGCGCCGCACCCTGGCCGCCGACCTGGCGGCGGCCCAAGCCGAATGCGATCGGCTGGCCCGCGACCTGGATGAGTTGCGCCGCGCCGGGTCCACGGCGGCGACGGGGTAGCGGGGCCGCCCCGCCGCCGTCACTTCTCCAGCACGTAGCGGCCGGGCGCGTCCTGCAGGGGCGGGTAGTCTTCGCTTCCGAGCGGCGGCGGCGCGGCCTTCCTGCCGGAGCGCTCTGCCAGCCAGGCGAACCAATCCGTCCACCAGCTCCCATCGGTGGCCTGCGCCGCCGCGCGCCACTGCTCCGGCGTCTCGGCCGCAGCCTCGTTGGTCCAGTAGGTGCCCTTGCCGCCGGGCGGATTGATGATTCCCGCGATATGCCCGCTCGATGCCAGGATGTAGCGCACGGTGCCGCCGGTGAGGTGGGTGACATGCCAGGCGGCCGCCCACGGCACGATGTGGTCCTTCTCCGCACCCACGGCGTAGATGTCCTGGCGGATGCGGCCGAGGTCCAGCGCCTCGCCCTTCAACCGGATCTTGCCGGGCTCGATCAGGTTGTTCTCAACGTAGGTATTGCGCAAGTACCAGGCGTGCGCCGTGCGGGCCATGCGGGTGCCGTCGCTGTTCCAGTACAGCAGGTCGAACGCCGGCGGCTTCTGCCCGAGCAAGTAGTTGTTCACCACGTTCGACCAGATCAGGTCGTTGCTGCGCAGCAGGTTGAACATGTTGGACATCTCGCGGCTGTCGAGGTAGCCGCGCTCCAGCATCTGCTGCTCCATGAAGTCGATGGTCGGCTCGCCCAGGAAGATGGCGGTGTCGCCGACCGTGGAGAAATCCTGCAGAGACACCATGAACGTCACCGCGCCGAACCGCTCGTCGCCTTGGGTGGCCAGCCAGGCCAGCGTCATGGCCAGCAGCGTGCCGCCGATGCAGTAGCCCATGACGTTGACGGTGGGGCTGCCGGTGATCGCCCGCACCACGTCGCTCGCGGCCAGCGGGCCGAGCTCCACGTAGTCCTCGATCGTGGTGCCCTCCATCGCGCCATCGGGGTTGCGCCAGGACACCATGAACACGGTGAAGCCCTGCTCCACCAGGTGCCGCACCATGCTGTTCTTCGGCTGCAGGTCGAGGATGTAGAACTTGTTGATCCAGGGCGGCAGGATCAGCAGCGGCACCTCGTGCACCGCGCCGCCCGCCGGCGCGTACTGGATCAGCTCGATCAGCGTGTTGCGATACACCACCTTGCCCGGCGACAGCGCCAGGTTGCGCCCCGGCGCGAACGCCGTGGCATCGACCATGCTGAGCTTGCCCTCCTTGATGTCGTGCATCAGGTTGCGCACCCCTTCCGCGACGCTGGCGCCGCCGGTCTCCATGGCGCGTCTCAGCGCCGCCGGGTTGGCAGCGAGCTGCAGGGTGGGACTCATCGCATCGACGAACTGGCGCAGGTGGAAGTTGAGGTGCTGGCGCTCCGCCGCGCTCAGCCCATCGGCCTCGTTCGCCTGGCGCAGCAGCCAGTCCGACGCGAGCAGGTAGAGGTCCCGCAGCGTGCGGTAGGCGGGGTTGCTCTGCCATTCCGGCGCTGCGAACCGCTTGTCGCCGGCGCCCTTGGCCGCTCCCGGGAGCGTCGCGCCGGGCTGTTCGCCCCACCAGCGCCGCCCGGCCTCGGTCCAGGCGTCCATCGCCGATTGCCAGACCTGCGTGTTGAACTCGGTGACCGCCACGAGCGCCTTGTCAGGCCGGCGCATGGACTGCAGCCAGACCGTGCGCAGCGCCCGCGCGATCTCCGCCCAGTCGACCGGGATCACCTGGTGCAGCGGGTTGGCGTTGAGCGCATCCTCAACCGCGCGCAGGATCGGGTCACGGGCCAGCATCTCGCCGAGCTGAAGCACCCCGCCTTGCAGCAAGGCCCCGGCAGCCTGGTCGGACGGCATCTGCCAGGCGGCGGACCCTGCCATGCCCCCTGGCGCCGGCGTCACGCTGCGCCCCAGTTTGGACGCCGCCTCGACCCAGGAGGCCCATAGGCTCAGCATCGCGTCGGGACCTGGCGTCGTCCCGCCTGCGGCACCGTCCCGGTCGGACGCGGAATCGTGGGGGGCTGTCCCGGAGCCTTGGCCTGCCGTCATCGCGTGTCCCTCCCGCCGCGCGCCGCCGCCTGGCCGCGGCCCAAGCCGTGCAGCGCCGTCAGTTTGGTAGGCGGCGCTGGTGGAGAGGTCAACCGGCACGGAAACGCCGTGGGCCAGCCAGCCGCCGCGGCAAGACTGGGCGGCTAGCGGAGAGCGCGTCCGAACACGTAGCCGACCACGGCTGCGACGCCCAGCGCCGCGAAGGGCCGCATCCGCACCTGCTCCGACAGGCTTTCCTTCTGTGCATCAACCCGGGCCGCCGTCCGGCGGGCACCCTCGACGGCGCCGCGCACCTGGTCGGCGCCCCGGCGGATCGGCGTTGCGACCGTCTCCGTCACCGTGGACGCGGCGCTCGACACGGCGGCGGCGGCACGCTGCTTGGCGTCGGCCAGGATGGGCGCGGGATCTGTTGCGCGCAGCTCGTCGAGCTGGGCGCGGAGCTGCTCAACCTCGGACGAGGTGCTGTTCGACGTGTCTGCCATGGGAGTCCTGCCTGTTGCTGCACCCTACAATGCCGGAGCGGCGACCGGGGTTGCAGCGCAACCCGCGATGGCGGCTGGCCTCGCCCGTTTCATGCCGACACATCACTATGACCAAGTCGCAACGACTTCGATGCTGCAAGCAAGAACCTTGTCATTTCGCATGAAATCTTCACACGCGACGGTATACCGAGGGCTTTATACAACCACAGGCGGTAATCTTTTTGTGAATATCCGCTGGCAAAACCCACCCCTGTGCAGGTAAACCCTGCGCAGGATAGTCACAGGATCGGCCGTATGCTGGAATCAGTCCCCGAGGATGCCGTGGTGCTCGCTGGCCGGGTTTTCGTCGCGCTGCGAAAATCCGGTCACGTGTCCAGCAGCAGAAGCCGGGTGTTCCATGCCGTCACGCCATACTGCCGCATGTCGCTCTGCGCCGACGAGCCGGGACCCGGCTCGCACTGGGCCGAGCCGCCGGGGCAGCAGATCACCTGCTCGGCCTGCCTGCGACGGCTGGCCCGTCTTGGGAACGGCCGGCGCGCCGCCTAAGCAGGCTTGCGCGGCTTGGGACATAGACGAAACCCTGAACGTCCAAGCCACGCGACCCTACTTGAGTTGTTATCTGGGCGCAGACCGGTAGACGTCTGCTCAGCCGAACGCGCCGACCTCATGCGACAGCGCCGCGGTGATCTCCCGCGTCAGGCCGAACAGGCGGCGCATCGGCTCGAAGATCCGCTCGTGCTCGCCGGCGTAGGAGGCGTGGGCGCCGGGGCCGGGCGGCTCGCCGAAGTCGCGCTGGGCCGCGGCCCCGCCGTCGCGCGGGAACACCTCGGCCAGCAGGTCGAGCGTCGCCATGACATCCAGGCGCAGCAGCCGCGCCCGCAGCCCCTCCGGCGTGGCGCCGTGGCGCGGCGAGAAGTCCGGCACCTGCACCGCCAGCAGCCAGAGCCGGCTGATGATCGCGAGCCGCAGCGCATGAAGCAGGGTCTCGCGGTCCGTCATGCGCGGCAGGTCCGGCCAGACCTGGCGCAGCTGCACCTGGTCGGCCTGCGCCCGCCGCATGGTGCCCTGCATCGGCGCCCATAGCCCGAGGCTGGTCAGCGCGTCCGCGACGTCCACGAGCTGCGCCGCCCGGCCCGGCAGCCGCGCATGGGCCGCCCGGTCCAGCCAGGAGCCGGGATCGAGCATCGACACCGTGCCGCGCAGCACGTCAAGGTCGGAATGCCGGGCGGCATGTTCCGCCAGCTCCAGCGC
>CAHJXG010000549.1 GCA_903644035.1 Rhodospirillales bacterium | reverse complement strand
GCGGCGTCGGCGCCCCGGCCCGCCGATCCGGCCACCGCGCGGCCCTTGGCCGGACGCTGGCTCGACACCGCGTCCCGCGCCACGCTGGACATCGCCGTGACGCCGGAGGGTGGCGTCAGCTTCGCCACCCATGGCCTCCCGTTCGAGCCTTCGACGCTGCCCGACGGCCGCCTCGGCACCGCGCGCGGCATGACCGTCTTCGCGCTGCGTCCCGTGGATGCGGATGTGGTTGAGGTGGAACTGGACGCCGGGCACGTCGCCACGTTCCGCCGGGTGCCCCCGGGCGCGGCGCTGCCGGACGGGCTGCCTGGCCGTTACCGCAACGAGGAGATGGACGCGGACTGGACGATCGGGGCGGAGGGCGACGCCCTGCACGTCATGGCCCGGGGGCCGGTGACGCGCGGCGGCCCGTGGCGGGTAGAGCCGGTACAGGGCGACATCCTGCGCATCCCCATGCCGGACCTGCTCCCCTCCTGGCTGGATGTGGAGGCGCAGCGGGACGCGGCCGGAGCCGTCACGGGGCTGCGGGTGAGCGGCGGGCGGGTCAAGGACGTGCTTTACCGGCGCGAGGCGGCTTGATGTTGCAGAAACGGCATGATTCCTGCATTGACGCGCCGTCCGCTCCCCGGGCTATGCTTCGCAGTCACAAACCGAGTCTGCCAGCCATGCGCCGCTTCCTGCTCGCCCTGCCGTTCCTGGCCATGCTCGCGGCGCCCGTGCACGCCAAGGACGAGCTGGTGATCGGCGCGGCGCAGTTCCCTCCCAGCCTGCATCCGGCCATCGACCCGACGGTCATCAAGACCTACGCCCTTGCCTTCGTCCAGCGGCCGGTCAGCGCCTACGACAAGGATTGGAAGCCGGTCTGCCTGCTCTGCACCGAGCTGCCGTCCCTGGAGAACGGCCTTGCCCGCATCGAGGACCTGGCCGATGGCAAGAAGGGCATGGCCGTCACCCTCAAGCTCAAGCCCGGCCTCAAGTGGGGCGATGGCCGGCCGGTCACGGCGCGCGACATCGCCTTCACCCTGAAGCTCGCGCAGAACCCGGATGCCGGGTTCAGCAACACCTATCCGTGGGAGCGCGCGGCGTCGGCCGAGGTGGTGGACGACGCGACCGCCGTGCTGCATCTGCCGCGCGTGCTGTCGGACTTCATGATGTGGGACCAGATCCTGCCCGAGCACCTGGAGGGTCCCGTGGCCGCCGCCGCGGCGGCGCCCGGCGCCTATATCCAGACGACCCTCTACAACCGCGCGCCCACCACGCCGGGCCTGTGGAACGGTCCCTGGATCATGACGGGCTACCAATCCGGCAGCCAGGTCGTGATGGAGCCGAACCCGCACTGGTCCGGCCCCAAGCCCGCCTTCCGCAAGGTCACGCTCCGCACCATCGAGAACACCGCGGCGCTGCAAGCCAACCTGCTGTCCGGCGACATCGACATGGTGGCGGGAGAGGGCGTGGGCCTCACCATCGACCAGGCGCTGGCGTTGCGGAAGCAGGCGCCGGACCGCTTCACCTACACCTTCCAGCCCAGCCTCACCTACGAGCACATCGACCTCAAGCTCGACAGCCCCATCCTGTCCGACGTGCGGGTGCGCCGCGCCCTGCTCTCGGCGCTGGACCGCCAGACGATGGTGACCCGGCTGTTCGAGGGCCTGCAGCCGGTCGCCGCCACCTGGGTCAACCCGCTGCATCCCATGCACGACAAGACGGTGGCCGCCGCCAAGTTCGACCTGCCCGGCGCCAAGAAGCTGCTCGCCGACGCCGGCTGGACCCCCGGCCCGGACGGCGTGTGCCGCAAGGACGGGCAGCGCCTGTCCATCAAGTTCGGCACGACCGCCGGCAACCGCCTGCGCGAGCTGGAGCAGCAGGTGCTGCAGAACCAGTGGAAGGCCGCCTGCATCGAGGCGACGATCAAGAACGAGCCGGCCCGCACCCTGTTCGGCGAAACGCTGAAGCGGCGCACCTACACCGGCGCGATCCTGTATGGCTGGAGCAGCACCGTCTCCGAATCGCCGCGCCGCACGCTGGGCACCGACCAGATCCCGAGCCAGGCCAACAACTACGGCGGTGCCAACTACCCGGGGTTCAGCAACGCTGCCATGGACGCGGGCATCGCCCAGGTGGAAAGCGAGCTGGACCCGGAAAAGGCCAGCACGGGGTGGGCCGCCATGCAGCGCGTCTACGCGGAGCAAGTGCCGGCGCTGCCGCTGTTCTTCCGCGCCGACCCGCACATCACCCCCAAGTGGCTGCGCGGCTACCAGCCGCTCGGCAACGGCTACTACGTCGGCATCTTCGCGGAGCAATGGACATCGCAGTAGCCCCCTCGGCGCCGCTGCTGGAGGTCGAGGGCCTGAAGGTCGCCTTCGACCTGCCGGACGGGCCGCGCACGGTGGTGGCGGGTGTCGCCTACTCCATCCCGCCGGGCCGCACCCTGGGCGTGGTGGGGGAGAGCGGCTGCGGCAAGAGCATGACGGCGCTGGCGCTCATGGGCCTGGTGCCGCAGCCCGGCCGCGTGTCCGGCAGCATCCGCTTCGAGGGGCGCGAGCTGGTGGGGCAGGGCCGCGCCGCCTGGCGGGCGATGCGCGGCGACCGCATGGCGATGGTGTTCCAGGAGCCGATGACGGCGCTCAACCCCGTCATGCCGGTGGGCCGGCAGATCGCCGAGGCCCTGGTGCTGCACGAGGCCATCGGTTGGCGCGCTGCCGGGGAGCGAGCCGTCGAGCTGCTGGCCCAGGTCGGCATCCCCGCCGCGCGGGAGCGGGCCGGCGCCTACCCGCACCAGCTCAG